>CAJFUM010000001.1 GCA_904420285.1 uncultured Clostridia bacterium
TTCGTATAATTTTCCTAACAATTCAATTATACTACTTGAATCACTTTTTTTCTATATTTTTTGTTTCACATCAATTGTAACACTACATAAATTAAAAATTAATAAAAAAATATATTAATTGGCATACAAATTAGAAAAAGTATGTTATAATTTATCGTAGTTATAGAAGAAATTGGAAAAAGATATATAAAATTATAATAAATATCTTTGGGAAGGAAAAAACATGGGAGTTATTGTTTTAATATATTTACTAATTTTAATAATATTTGCTTTAATTGCATTTTCTGTTTTTCAATTAAAACTAGCTGGAATTAAAGTAAAAGACTTTTGGGGATTTATACAAGCAAATGAAATGCTAGATAAATTATATGTTTTTTCAAAAAAATACAAGCTTATGAGTCCGCAAGAGCAAATAATATTTTTAAGCGAAGCGGAAAAGGTTTTTAGTGCATTTGATAAGATACCAAATATGGTTTGGGAAGACGAATATAGAAAGTATTCACAAGTAGTAGATACTTATAAAAATATAAGAGTAGCAAGATGGAATCAACAAAATACAAGCAATAATGGATAAAAAATTACATATAATAAAATATATGTAATTTTTTTTATGTGAAGAGGGGAAGAAAATGAGAATTAGATATTTTGATCATGCAGCTACAACACCAGTAAGAGAAGAGGTTATAGAAGCGATGATACCATACTTTGGAAAAGAATACGGTAATGCATCAGTAATGTATTCATTAGGAAGGAATGCAAGAAGAGCAATAAATAAAGCAAGAGAGCAAGTAGCAGAAGCACTTAACTGTAGTGCAACAGAAATTTATTTTACTTCATGTGGTAGTGAAAGTGATAATTTAGCAATAAAAGGATATGCCTATGAAAATAGAGATAAAGGAAATCACATAATAACTAGTAAAATAGAGCATCATGCTGCTTTAGATGCATGTAAGACATTAGAAAAGCAAGGATTTAGAGTTACCTATTTAAATGTTGATAAAGATGGAAATATAGATTTAGAGGAATTAAAAAATTCGATTTGTGATGAAACTATTTTAATTTCTATTATGTATGCTAATAATGAGATAGGAACAATAGAACCTATTGAAGAAATAGGGAAAATTGCAAAAGAAAAAGGAATTATTTTTCATTCAGATGCAGTGCAAGCTATAGGAAATGTAAAAATTGATGTACAGAAATCAAATATTGATATGCTTTCTTTGTCTGGGCACAAATTTTATGCTCCAAAAGGGGTAGGAGCCTTATATGTTAGAGAAGGTATTAGATTTGCAAAGCTACAAGATGGAGGAGAGCAAGAAAACAACAAAAGGGGAGGTACTGAAAATGTAGCTGAAATAGTAGGATTGGGTAAAGCAATAGAATTGATATATAGTGAGTTTGACGAATATAATGATAGATTAAAGATGTTAAGAGATTACTTTTTATCTGAAGTACAAAAAAATATAAATGGAATAAAAATTAATGGAGATCTAAAGAATAGACTTCCTGGAAATGCCAATATAAGTTTTGAGGGAGTAGATGGTTCAGAATTACTTTTTAAATTAGATGAATTAGGAATATGTGCTTCAGCAGGTTCAGCTTGTAGCACATCTAATCCTGCTCCTTCGCACGTTTTAACAGCAATAGGATTAGATAGTAAATATATAGATGGAACTTTGAGAATAACTTTTGGAAGAGATAATAAAAAAGAAGATGTAAATTATTTAGTTAACAGTTTAAAAGAAATCATAAATAAAATATTATAAAATAGTGAGGAAAAAAGAGAAAAGTAAAGCTAACTAAACATAAAATCTATAAAATGCGAAAACAAATACTAGCATATACGCTAGTATTTGTTGTATAATACATATAACCTATTAGTTAATATAAATGAATTATATTAGGGTTTTTGCTTATCGTCAGAAACATACTCAATTAAATCAGATATTTCGCAATTGAATACATTACAAATTCGATTTAATTGCGAAACATCTAATCTTTTGGATTCTTCGTAGTACATTTTTGATATTGTAGCAGGTCTTATTTTAGTGGCTCTTGCTAAAGCAGCCTGTGTCATCTTATGCTTTCCGAGTAAATCTGATAGTTTAATTCTGATCATATGCCACAACCTTCCATTAATAAATCTAAATTTGCCAAAGTCGAAAAATGTCATATTTTGTCATACTATTGTATTTTATCACGCAATGTATTAAAATTACACATACAAACCCAAATATGACGATAAGAGTAATAAAATATATACTAGGAGTAAAGAAAGGAATTACAATGTTTAATAGAAGTAAAAAAAATTTAAATATTAACAGAGAATGGAAAGAAAAAAACAAACAATATTTAAAAGAACTTCAAAATTTTTTGGACAAAGCAGATAATATCTTTGATAAAGAACTTAAACAAAAAATTATAGGCCAAATGTTTTTATGTGATGAAATACTAACTAAATTAGCGGAAGATAAATTTAAAGAGTTTTATAAATTAGGCTATAAAGATGCGAAAAATGAATAATTTTTTTTATTATGTACACAATAGTTTTTAGAGAGTGTGTATTATGAAAAAAGTTTTGATAGGAATTATAGTTGGAATTATTAGTGGAATGTTTGCAGCAGGAGGTGGCCTTTTATTGGTACCGGTATATACATATATACTAAAATTAGATGAAAAAGATGCAAGAGCCACTTCACTTTTTTGCATACTTCCAATGGTTATTCTAACAGCCATTATTTATGCACATAATAATTTTATAGATTGGAATTTAGGAATAAAATGTGCTTTGGGTGGCATAATAGGAGGTTTTTTAGGAGGAAAGCTATTAAATAAAATATCAAATAAATATCTTCAAATAATTTTCATAATTTTTTTGATTTATGCAGGAATCAATATGATTACGAGGTAATAATGAAAGAAATTATTATAGGTTTAATTGCAGGTGTTATTGGAGGTTTAGGCATGGGAGGAGGAACAATTCTAATCCTTTTGCTTTCAATTTTTATGGGAATAGAACAGCATATTGCACAAGGTGCAAATGTTATATTTTTTATACCTACTTCAATAGCAGCAATTTGTGTCTTTTTAAAGAATAAAAATATTAAATTTAAAATTGCAATACCAATATGTATTTGGGGATTAGTTGGTACAGGAATAGGTGCAGTAGTTTCTAGTAAGCTTAATGTAAACATACTTAGAAAATGTTTTGGAGTGTTTTTGCTAATAATTGCTATATATCAAATATATTCTTTATATAAAACGTATAGAAAAGAAAAAAATAGGAATAATACTATAAAATATAAAAAAGGAGGAAATATATGAGTATGAAATTTGTAAAAGGAATGATAGTAGGAGGCCTAATATCTGCAGGTGTTGCAATGGCTTGCTCAGATAGTATGGGACAAAGTAAAAGAAAGATGATAAAAATGGGAAAACAGTTTGCAAAAAAAATGGGAATAATGTAATTATAGTTTAAAAAGAAGAGGATATTATAAATAGATATCCTCTTCTTTTACTAGATATGCTTATCTTTAAATATTATACATAAAGATTAATATGGTCTACAGAATGGTCTACACATTGGTTTTTTATCACATTTTTCTTCTTTATTATTGCACTCTTTTTCTTCACAACATTCTTTGTGGCAGTCATCTTTATGGCAATCATCTTTATGGCAGTCATCTTTGTGGCAGTCATCTTTGTGGCAATCATCTTTATGGCAGTCATCTTTGTGACAATCATCTTTATGACAGTCATCTTTATGGCAGTGTTTGCAATCTTCTTTTTTACAATCTAATTTAACTCCCTTTAAACATTTTCCATCACGTTCTGCTTTAGTACATATTTTACAATGTTTTACTTGATCTACCCAAATTTCAATTTCATATAATCTATTAGCACAAAGTGGGCCAAAAACAAATTCTCCATTTTTATCAGTAAATGTGTGAGAAACTGGTCTTCTTTCTTCTTTTCCACATTCACAAACTACCTCAACTAACTTAACAACTGCATCACATACTGGATCTTGATAGCAATCTTTTACAATTCCGTATATTACAGTTCTATTATCTTCTGGTAGAGTAATGTCTAAATCAAATTGTTTTCCAGTTGCTAAAACTCCATCTACATTTAGTACTGGACATATATTTTTATCATATTCCATAATTAAAAACATCCTTTCTTAAGCTGTTTGCTTAATATATTTTATGGAATAATTCAAAAAAAGGTGAATATAATGTAGAAAAAATAAATAAAAAAGGATATAATGTTTTTAAAAGAGGAGGAGTTTTATGAAAATTGAAAAAATATCAAAAATTGAGAAGGTTAATCCTACAAGACCAATTCAAAGAAGAAATGAGGCATTTAAAGAAACATTAAAAAGGATGAGTAAAGAAAAACCTGGAACAAGAGCGGATAGATTAGAAATAACAAAAAAAGAAAGAGAAAATATAGAAGGAATGGAAAGGTAGGGAATTACATTGGATAATAGAGCAATAGGAGTATTTGATTCTGGAGTAGGAGGTTTAACAGTATTAAAAGAAATAAAAAAAGTATTACCAAATGAAAATTATATTTATATAGGAGATACAGCCAGTTTTCCATATGGGAGCAAATCAAAACAAACAATTATTGAATTAAGTAAAAAACATATACAAAAATTGATTTCACTAGATGTAAAAATGATTGTTATAGCTTGTGGTACAGCTACAAGTCAGGCACTTGATGAAGTGAAAAAAATTTTTGATATTCCTATTTTAGGAATTATAAACCCTACAATAGAATATTTAAAAAAAGAAAATTTAAAAAGAATTGGAGTAATTGCTACAACTGGAACTATTAGAAGCAAAGGATGGCAGAATAGTTTGCAAAGAGAGATAAATGATGTAACAGTGTTTAGTAAAGCATGCCCTCTATTAGCACCAATGGCTGAAGAAGGCTGGACTGAAAATGAAATAGCAAATCTTACAATAAAGGAATATTTAAAAGATATAAAAGATATTGATGCTTTAATATTAGGTTGTACACATTATCCTTTATTTGAAAAGTTAATAAAAAATGAATTGGGAGATAATACTGAAATAGTAAATACGGGGAAAATGGTTGCAAATGAAATAAAAAAATATATAAAACAAAACAATTTACAAAATGCTATAGAGAAAAATTTAACTGAAATATATTTAACAGATACAGAATGTAATTTTATACAAGTAGCACAAAAAATTTTAAATTTAGAAAATATAAATATAAAAAAGATAGAATAAGAGTAATATAAAAGTAAAAAGTATTAAAATAAATTAATAGTAGTAATAAAATATAAAAAATAAGCATATAATCATATTAGTTTATAAATGTAGTTAGATTGAGAGGGATTATATGTTTTTTGTTATAGATAAATCAAAAATATTTTCGTATGCAATTGCTATTTGTACAGTAGTTATTTTATTTGTAGCAGCAGCAAATTTAGGAAAAAATGATGATATAAATGCAGTAGTTACTTCAAGCAATTACATAAATACAAATAATATAATGACAAATACAATATCTAACATAACATCTAATAATATATCTAGTGTTAATGAAACAAATAAATTAGTGGAAAATTATGAATAAAATAATAATATTTACTAATAATATATAATAATATTAAATTATTAGAGGTAAAAGATGTTTTTTATTGGTATAATAACAAATCAAAAAAATGAGTTATATATTAGGAATGCATTATCTAATTTTTTACAAGAAGAAAATATTATATTTATAAATGATAAAAATATATCAAATATAAAAAATGTAAGATTTGAAACTATTATAATAGATTATAAAATAGATAATAAGCAGGAATTACGCAACATAATATCTAATACAAAATATGTAATACTTAATTCTGATATTGAAACTAATTTAGAAATTTTAAATGATTTAAAATTAACTGTAATAACATATGGATTTAATAATAAAGCTACTTTTACCGTATCTAGTATTGAAGAAAATTCTATAATAATTTGTTTACAGAGAATTATTTATAACAAAAACAAAGAAAAAATAGAACCACAAGAATTTGAAATAAAATGTGTTGAAGGGCTTGAAAAACATACTAATATAGGAATATCCATATTAAAACTAATTTACAAATAAAGGTAGAAAAAATAATA
The DNA here is from genome assembly GCA_904420285.1 of uncultured Clostridia bacterium. Lineage (GTDB taxonomy): Bacteria > Bacillota > Clostridia > TANB77 > CAG-508 > CALXVA01. The sequence goes on from CAJFUM010000001.1 coordinate 6,156, forward strand.
CAATAATATAAAAAATTGAAAAAAATAACATTTTATGTAGACAAAACCAAAAAAACGTAGTATAATAAGTAATATGAGGAAAACGATTTTAAATTTGTACTAGAAAAATATAAAAGAAACAAATGGGGGAGGAAAATCTAGTGAATACTTTGTATTTAGACAATAACCACATTACATTAGTGGGAAAGGTAACAAGTGAAAAAAAATTTAGTCATGAAATATATGGAGAAAAATTCTATATATTCACATTAAGTGTACCAAGACTAAGCGGAAATTCTGATAATATTCCAATTACAATATCAGAAAGATTAATTACAGAAGAAGGCTTACCATTAGAAAGTAAAGTATCTGTAACAGGACAATTTAGATCATATAATAGTTATGAAGGGGAAAAGAATAGATTGGTACTTACAGTATTTGCAAAGAATATTGAGTTTTTAGAAGACCAAGAAGCAGAAATACCTGTAGGAAAGGATTTTGTTACAAATGAAGTTGTATTAGATGGCTATATTTGTAGAAAACCTATATACAGAAAAACACCATTCGGAAGAGAAATAGCAGATGTTTTATTAGCTGTAAATAGATCTTATAATAAATCAGATTATATTCCATGTATAGCATGGGGAAGAAATGCTAAATTTTGCGATACTGTAGCAGTAGGAACAGAAATAAAGATTGTTGGTAGAGTTCAATCAAGACAATATGAGAAAAAACATGAAGATGGTACAATTGAAAATAGAGTAGCATATGAAGTATCAGTTGCTACACTAGAAGTTATTAATAAAGAGACAGACGAAAATGAAGTACCAGACGAGAATAAAGAAGCTATATAATTAATTATAGATAAAAATCATATATAACATAAAAAATTCCAAAAAAATTCAGGTTAAGCACCTGAATTTTTTGTTTACTTCTTTTCTTCTGGAATAATTATATTTTCTTTCTTTTCATTTCTAGGTTTTTCAACTTCTAAATAATCAGTAACAGGGGAAATATCCAAATCATTTCCACCATTTATAACTTCTATTTTTTTTGGAGCATTATTAGGCTCATCATTATTTGTCTCATTGCTTTCTGGTTTATCAACTTCTATATCTAACAAATTTTCTATATCATCAGTAGAAAAAGTATAAGAATTATCTTTTTTATTATATGTATACATAAAATACCAACCTCCTTTTAGATAAAAAACACTAAATAAATTATAAATGTATTAATTAGTAAAGTCAATAGGTTTACAAGTGGTAAAATAAATGATAAAATTAATAGGTATAAAAATTTATCCATGAAAGTGGAGGCAAAAAATGGAAGAAAACGAAATAAAAGGAATAATAGAAGCAATACTTTTTTCTGCAGGAAGAGAAGTAAAAATAAATGAACTTATGTCTGCTTTAGAATTAGGCTCTGAAGAGATAATAGAAATTTTATCACAAATGAAATCAGATTATGAAAATTCTAGTAGGGGAATTGAATTAATTAGAATAGATGATTCTTATCAATTGTGTACAAAGAAAAAATATTATGAATATATTTACCCAATTTTTGATAAAAGAAGTAAGCCTAATTTATCTAATGCAGCAATGGAAACTTTAGCTATAATTGCATATAATCCACGAATTACTAGGGCAGAAATTGAAACAATAAGAGGTGTTAATTCAGATGGAACTTTATATAAATTATTAGACTATAATTTAATTGAAGAAGCGGGAAAGCTAGATGCACCAGGAAGGCCTACAACATATAAAACTAGTAAAGAATTTTTAAGGCTATTTGGTATAAGTAGTTTAAAAGATTTGCCGAAATTGCCTAAGTATAAATTAGATAGCAATAGGCAAATAGTAATAGATGAATTAATAGAAGAAAATATAGAAGAGCAGGATATAAAAGAAGAGAATTTAAATTAATGATTATTATAGTTAGGAGAGATATTATGAATAAAGACTTTGTAAAAGAGATAACAAATATAGAGGAAGATTTTGCACAATGGTATACAGATATTGTTTTAAAAGCAGAACTTGCAGATTATACTTCAGTGAAAGGATTTATAGCAATACGACCATATGGGTATGCAATTTGGGAAAATATTCAAAAATATATGGATTCAAAATTTAAAAAGCATGGAGTTAAGAACTTATCAATGCCAGTACTAATACCAGAAAGCTTACTTCAAAAAGAAAAAGATCATGTAGAAGGATTTGCTCCAGAAGTAGCATGGGTTACTGTTGGAGGAGGAGAAAAATTAGAAGAAAGATTATGTGTAAGACCAACATCAGAAACAATTTTTTCTACAATGTATTCAAAATGGTTAAGTTCATGGAGAGATCTACCATATTTATATAACCAATGGTGTAATGTATTAAGATGGGAAAAAGAAACAAGACCTTTCTTACGTTCAAGAGAGTTTTTATGGCAAGAAGGTCATACAATTCATGAAACTGAAGAAGAAGCAAAAAGATTTACATTAGAAATGCTAGATGTATATGCAGAAACAATAGAAAATCTATTAGCAATGCCAGTATTAAAAGGACAGAAAACTAAAACAGAGCAATTTGCAGGAGCTGAAGCAACATATACTGTAGAAACTTTAATGCATGATGGAAGAGCTTTGCAAGCAGGTACTTCTCACTATTTTGGTCAGAATTTTTCTAAACCATTTGATATTAAATTTCAAAATAGACAAGGAGAAGAAGAATATGCTTATCAAACTTCTTGGGGAACTAGTACAAGGCTAATAGGAGGAGTAATAATGGCACATGGTGATAATAGAGGACTAAAATTACCACCTAAGGTTGCTCCAATACAAATAGTTATTGTACCTATTGCAATGCATAAAGAGGGAGTAAAAGAAGCAGCACAAGAACTTTATAAAAAATTAGAAAAAAATTATAGAGTTGAATTAGATATTAGGGAACAATATTCACCTGGTTATAAATTTAATGATTGGGAAATGAAAGGTGTTCCAGTTAGAATAGAAATTGGACCAAGAGATATAGAAGCAAATAAATGCATTATTGTAAGAAGAGATAACTTAGAAAAAATAGAAGTTGAATTAAGTAATTTAAATGAAAAATTAGAAGAAGTATTAGAATTAATACAAAAAAATATGTATGATGAATGTAAAAAAAGAGTTATAGAAAAAACTACTATTGCAAAAAATATGGATGAATTTTCAAACAATTTACAACAAAACCAAGGATATATTAAAGCAATGTGGTGTGGGGATGCAGAATGTGAAGAAAAAATTCATGAAATAACTGGTGCAAAATCTAGATGCATACCATTTGAGCAAGAACAAATAAGTGATAAATGTGTTTGTTGTGGAAAACCTGCTAAAAAAATGGTTGTATGGGGAAGACAATATTAATAAAAAAGAACTACTTCAGTAAAAGAGGTAGTTCTAATTTTTCTTATCTACTAAATCAAATAAATTGATATTTCCTTCTATAATATCAGAGCTATTAGAAGAAGTATTTTTTTCAGTAACTGTATTAGTATCATCAATATCATCTAAAGGTTTTCTGTTAATAACATCATAATTATATACATCTAAAGGAGAACCTATATTCTTTTCAGTATGGTTATCCAAATTAGAAGGAGTATTTTCGAAATTTTGGGTTAGAATTTCTAAAAGCTTAGGGTACATTGTACCAGCATGTATTTTCCAATTTTCTACTATTTGTTTTGCTTGTTCCCTAGAACCGGCAAATGTTTTTACTTCAAATAAACATTCGTTATTTTCCATAATTTTGCAAGTAACATTATAATAATTTTCATTAACAGGAGTATATTCAGCAATTATAGAATTTTCTTCATCTACATTATCTAAAGCATATTTTAAATTAGTATCTACTTGCAATTTTAGTATTCCAGGTAAAATATCTTCTGTTAATTCTAGTGTTTTTACTCCTTTATCATTAATTATATACATATCAGTATTTTCATGTGTATATGAAATTACAAAATCACTTTTTACTAAGTCTAATAAAAATTGTTGAAAATAAAAATAATTCATATCTACTACAGAAAGTACTATTTTATATAAAGCATTATTTGTAATGGCTTTATTAATATTATTTAAAATATATAAAATAAGTACTTTGCTTTCTGCCAGAGTTTCGTCATTTGATGTTAATTTCAAAAATATCACCTCATAATAATATGTTTGCAATCAAATTATATCATAAATATATTAAAAATACTATCCTTTTTGGTTCAATAATGATATAATTTTAATATGGTTACAATTTGCTAATAAAAGGGGTTATGTATGAAACAAAATACATTATATGAATTATTAGAAGTAAGCGAAAATGCTTCACAAGAAGTTATAGAAAAAGCATATAAAGTTTTAGCAAAAAGATATCATCCTGATTTGCAAAAAGAAATAGATAAAAATAAATCAGAAGAAATGATGAAAAAAATAAATGAAGCATATGAGATTTTAATAGATACAGAAAAAAGGAAAAAGTACGATTTAGAATTAGCAAAACAAAGGGAAGAAGAAAAACAAAACATTAGTTATAATAGTAATGCTCAAAATCAATCTTATGATAGTTCTAGAAAAGATGAAGAAATTAAATATAAGCAGAAATTAAGAAAAGAAGAATCGAAGCAAAGAGCAAAATTAGAAAAAGAATATGAAGATGCATATTATAGTTATTTAAAAAGCTTGGGCATAAAAGTTAAGCATAAGTGGACAAAAGAAAACATTAAAGATTTTTTTATAGTTATTTGTATAATGGCAATTATAATAACAGCATTATGGTTTATTCCACCTACACATAATTGGATGGTTAATTTTTATGAGCAAAATCCAATTTTAAAAACAATTATAGATATAATAGTAGCAATAATAACAGGTATATTTACAGGAATATGGAATTTTATTACTAATATATTTTCTTAAAAAATTTGTATATTTTTTAAAATTAAATGGTATAATCTATATATAAATTTTATAAAAAGGAGAGGGTAGAATATGAATAGAAAAGTAAGAGTTGTACAATATGGTACAGGAAAAATGGCTGTATACACAATGAGATATGTTTTTGAAAAAGGTGGCGAAATAGTTGGTGCAATTGATGTTAACCCAGCTGTAATAGGAAAAGATATTGGAGATATTATGGGAGGAGAAAAAAGAGGTGTAGTTGTATCAGATGCAAAAAATGCAGAAAGCTTGTTAAAAGAATTAAAACCAGATATAGTTATAGTAACTACAATGAGTTTATTAAATGATATAAAAGATGCCTTTTTATTATGTGCAAAATTGGGAATAAATGCAATTTCAACTTGTGAAGAAGCATTTTTTCCATTTAATTCTAATCCAAAACTTACAGATGAAATTGACAATCTGGCAAAAGAAAACAATTGTACAATAATCGGAAGCGGATACCAAGATATTTATTGGGGAGAACTTATAAGTGCAATTGCAGGCTCAACACAAAAAATAACAAAAATAAAAGGAAGCTCATCATACAATGTTGAAGATTATGGAATTGCTTTAGCAGAAGCACATGGAGCAGGTCTTACATTAGATGAATTTGATAAAAAAATTGCTTCAGTAGATAGAATGCCAGATGAAGATAGACAAAAAATAATTAATTCTGGAGATTATACCCCTTCATATATGTGGAATGTAAATGGATGGCTTTGTTCAAAATTAGGTTTAACACCAATAAGCCAAACTCAAAAATGCGTACCACAAACATATAAAGAAGATATAGATTCTAAAACTTTAGGTATTACAGTAAAAGCTGGAACAGCTACTGGAATGAGTGCTGTAGTTACAACAAAAACTAAAGAAGGAATTACAATCGAAAGTCAATGTATAGGAAAAGTTTACTCAAAAGAAGACTTTGATAAAAACGAATGGACAATAGAAGGAGAACCAAATACTACTATAGTAGTTGAAAGACCTTCAACAGTAGAACTTACTTGTGCTACAGTAGTAAATAGAATACCAGATGTTATAAATGGTAAACCAGGATATATATCAACAGATAAATTAGATGAATTAAAATATTTAATTAAACCAATGAATGAATATGTTAGAAAAGAAGAATAATTTTTAATACTAATAATAAAAAATAAAGGGTATATGTTGTATACACCCTTTATTTTTGCTTTATATATTTTTAATATCTCTCTTTTTAAAGACTATTATACTAGTTATAACCATAATAATTAAATAAATTAAACAAACAATTATAGAGAATGGTGCGGTAAGATTTTTAAACAAAGGAGTTCCTCCAAATAAATAATAACTTAAATCCCAGTTTGGGGTAACAAAATATATAATTTGCTTTATATTGTAAGCTAGAGCAAATTGGTTAATTAAACTAGATACCATATAGCCTAAAAATGGAACAGCTACAGCTAATGCCGTATTTGTAAATATTGTACTACATGTAAAAGCAAGAGTAGTTAATAGTAAGTAAATTGGGAATTTACAAATTCCTATTAAAGCAACATATGCAATTACATTCATTGTTTGAACAGTATTAGTATCAAAATTATAAATAATTGCAGGAATTGACAAACTATCAAAACCTTGTATTAATCCTCCTAAAATTAATTGAGATATTACAATAAAGATAATAGCTAATATTAAAATTAAAACACAAACTATAAATTTAGCCATTAGTATTTTTATTCTATTATAAGGTTTAACTAATAAAAGTTTAATTGTACCTCTATTAAATTCTTCACTTACAATAGATGCTGCAATTACAATACCTATAATTAATATAAATAGTTCATAACTACTAAAGAAATTTATTAAAACAGATCTATTATCATTTTTTAGTGTAATATTATTTTCAATATAATATTTATTTAGATTAGCATTTTCTAATGAATTATTATAGTACTGCAGTTCATCTGAACTTAATTCCTCTATATTAGTATTCTCATAATCATGTAAAGATAAAGCATTATTGTAATATGAATCTAAAGCATTATTTAAAAAGCTTGGTGCATAACTTATGTTTTTTTCTAATCTCCACTCATCAATTTGCTTTTTTAAATTTAAATCAAAAATTGTATCATCTATAGAAGCAAGTGTTTGTTTATCTTTAGTATTTGATTTTAATATATTTTGTTCTTCAATAGATTCGTTAATACTTTTTAAATCTTGTTCTACAAAGTATTTCCAATCATCATTGTCTAATTTTTCTAATGCATTGTCATATGTTTGTTTTGCTTTAGTATATGCATCTTCAGTAATTTCATCTGAATATTCATACATTATCATTGTATTAATAGAACTAGAAAGAATATTATTAATTACATATGCTTGCCAACTGTTATTACCATATTTTTCAGTAAGTTCTAATAAACGAATATTATTTTCAAATTGAATATAGGTAGAAAGATCGGCAGGATTATTTGGATCTAAATTTTTTATTTCACTTTTATAATATTCTAAAGAATCACCATAATAATAGTAATAAGAATAATCACTATTGTTATATTTCATAATGAAATTAGAAAGCAAAATATATCCTAAAGTAATAATAAGTAAAATATATATTGTTTTCTTTTTAAAAACTTTTACAAATTCATTTTTTATTAAATTAATCAATTACATTACCCCCAGTCTTTTTAAAGAATGCATCTTCTAAAGTTAAAACATCTTCTTTTATTGAATAAATTTCTATATCTTGCAAAACCAATTTCTTTACTATAAAAGGAATATTGGCTTTTTCTGAATGTACTTGTATATGCAAATTATCTATAGCTTCAGAAATATCTCCAATTATAAGTCTAGCTTTTTTACTATCATTTACTTCTATAATATAGTTACCCTCAGAAGCGGCTTTTTTAACATCTTCTAAGCTGCTAGTTTCTACAACAATACCATTTTTTATAATACAAACTTTATTACAAAAACTTTCTAACTCTGCTAAATTGTGGCTAGAAATTAAAATACCCATATTCTCTTCTTTAGCTAGTTTACTTAGTAAATTACGCAAATCTTTAATTCCTTCTGGATCTAAGCCATTTGTTGGTTCATCTAATATTAACAAATTTGGTTTATGCAAAATGGCTTGTGCAACACCTAAACGTTGTCTCATACCTAAAGAATACTTAGATACTTTATCATTTATTCTGTTTTCCAAACCTACTAATTTTACAACTTCTCGTATGCGATTTTCATTTACATTTTTATATAAGTTAGCAATTAATCTTAAATTATCATAACCAGATAAATACATATATAAATCTGGATTTTCAATTATTGCACCAACCTTAGAAATAGCTTTTTCAAAATTTTTCTCTACATCAAAGCCATTAATAACTACAGTTCCATTTCCTATTTTTTGCAAACCTAAAATTAATTTAATAGTTGTAGTTTTTCCAGCTCCATTAGGACCAATAAAACCTAGAATATCTCCATTACATACTTCTAAAGAAACACCTTTTAAAATTTCTTTTTTTCTAAAACTTTTATGCAAGTTTTCACATTTTAAAATAACATTTTGCATAAATAACTCCTTTCTTTAAAAATAAAAATTATTATAATATTTCAAATAAAATATCAAAATAATTTTTATTTTGATACAACCAATAATAGCACAAAAATCTTAATAAGCAATATAGAAAAACTTAAGAAATTATTAATTAGCAAAAAAACTCAGTATTAATTTAGCTATAATAGTTTAAAATAATAACAAATAAAAACAATCAAATTATTAAAATTATGTATAAATAATAAAAAAATAGAGAAAACTAATATAAATAGTTTTATAAAAAAAATTTATTAATAATAATTATAAGTCTAATAAAAGGATTGGTGATTCAGAATGGAAAAAGAATTATTAGAGAAAATTGAATTTTTAAAAGGAAAGAATATAAGAATAAATATAAAAGGATTTCTGGAAATAGGATTCAATATAAAGAATTTGATATATAGTTGCGATAAAGATATTTTAAAATTAAAAGATGAACAAAAAGAAGCATATATTACAATAAATATAAATCAAATATATAAAATAGAAAATAGAGAAAATAAAATATCATTATCCTTAGATAATGATACTATGGTAGAATTATTTATTTATACAGATTAATCGCGTAACTCTCTTATTTTAGACATATCTTCATCTTCTAAATTAGCTAAACTAAATTGAAGTAAATTAATTACAGTTCTATTAAAAGACAAATTCTTTAAATTTGCTAGATTTTGAACATCATCTACAATGTTTTCAGGTAAGCGTAAAGTTTTACTTATTCCACTATGATTTTCTGGTATTCTTAATTTATTCATATTTATACACCTCTTACGCATATTTTACAATGAAAACTAAAATAAATATGCACCCAGTTTGCATTACAAATGATAATGCAATTAATATTACAAAAAAATTACAAAAATATTACATTTATATTACAAAATGCTAAAAGTATTGAAAAAAGAATACATATAGTATAAAATGTAAAAGATAATAATTTTGAACAAGCATAATAAAAATAAGCAAAGGAGAAGTATAAAAATGGAGGAAACCGTTGGGGTTGTAAGAGAGAGAGAGAGAGAGAGAGTTACAATTTAGTGAAATAAGCTTTTTTAAACATGCAAAAAATTTAGTAAATGTAGAGATTAAAAAAAGTAAAGAATTAAAAATTATAATAAGGCAAAAAAGGATGGGCTGTTTAGAAGTGGAAAGAAAAATGAAGTTACTAAATGGCCTGTCCTTTTTATAACAAATAAATGCACTCAAAAATAAATGCAAATTAGAATTAATTAATAAAAATAGAAATATAAAACCTTGTAACAGAATAAAAAAAGAAAAATATGTGAATAATATACAAAAAAGAGTACATAAAACATACAAATAGATAGCAATAAAAAGTAATCACATAAATAAATCATATAAAGTGAAGGAGGAAAAAAATGAAAGGAAAAGAACAAAGGCGGAATAACGCTAATAGCACTAGTAATTACGATGGTGTTACATTATGATAAAGTCAAAAAATGTAGTAATAGCAATAGTTTCCTCCTTTCAAGTATATAATTAAGTAAAAAAATATATAGAATTTTTTAAAACAAGTAGATTTTTACTTGTTTTTTTTTATACTAAAAATAAGGAGTGATTTTGTGAAAGAAAATGTATATAAAAAAGTAGAATATTATTTATATAATTATAAAGATATAGATAATATAATTGAAAATATAAAAGAAAGTGTAATTTGGACAGTTAATATAAGTGGCAAAGCTTGGTTAAAAGGAAAAACTATTGATAGTAATACAGTAGAAAATCAAGCAATAAGATTAGCAGACAATAAAAAGATTTATACATTAAGAAAAGTAAAAGCAGTTATAAGTCATTATATGAAGGTATTTAAAGAAAGAAATCCAAAGAGGTATAATTTTATTAAAATGAAATATTTTGATAAAGCAAATCCACTACAAATTGAGAAAATTTTAAAATATGATAACAAACAACAAAAGGACATTACTGATATGGTAGTGTCTTTTTTTTATAGACAATTTAAGAAAAATAATATAGGAGGAATGTAATATGTTTTGGTTAGGAATGTTAATAGGTGGAATGATAGGAGCTACATTAGCAATAGCATTTCATTGTATGATTATAATAGGAAAGGAGGCAGATAATCGTGAGTATTCTGATGAGCATACTATCAAATGATGGTTATATAATATTGAATAAATATGTAATGAAAGCATTAGGCTTACACGAGGCGATATTATTAGGAGAATTATGTAGTGAGTATATATATTGGTATAAAGGAGAAAAACTACAAGATGGATTCTTTTATTCTACAAGAGAAAATATAGAAAGAGAAACAACATTGTCGCCTTTTCAACAAAGACAAGCCTTAAAGAAACTTACAGAAATGGGATTAGTAGAAATTTTGGAGAAAGATATGCCTAAAAAGACATATTATAAAGTTGATGAGGAAAAAGTTTATAAATTTTTATTAGAAACTGATTTGAATCTTACAGAAGTAAAAAAATTTAACGACAAGACATCAAATAATTTAACATCAAGTGATGAAAAAATTAAACATAAAGAGGTTGAAAAATTAGATATAAATAATAATAATATAAATAATAATATAAATAATAATAATATCTTATCTAATCTAATTACAGGAGAAACAGAACAAAAAGAAAAGATGGGATATGAGGAGATTTTCAAACAAAATATTGAATATGATATTTTAGTGCAAGATATCAAAAACAAAGAATTGATTAAAAACATTACTGATATTGCAGTTGAAACACTAAATACAACAAAGACAAAAATATATATAAATAGTGAGCCAAAATCAATAGAGATAGTCCGAAGTCAGCTACTAAAATTAAATCCTATGCATATTCAATATGTTATGAATTGCTTACAACAGAATACGAAAGATGTAAAAAGCATTAAGTCGTATATTTTGACAAGTTTATACAATGCAGTAAATACAATGGAAATAGATACAACATTGCAAGTTGCAAAAATAATTAATAATTAATCCTTTACTATAATTTTAAATAGTAAAGGTTATTTTTTGGGGAGGTAAAATTATGGTATGTAAAAAAATTGATTTTATAGATATAGACTTAGAGGAAACAGTAAAAGGCTATATGATAATAGCAGAAGATGAAATGATAGTTATATATGAGGGTTATAATAAACAAGGATTTAAGAAATTTAATAACACAGAAGAAATTGCACAAGAATTAATACACACAATAGAAAAACTAACTATAACAGAAGAAATGTTAGATGAAGAAATACAGAAAAATGAGGAATATGAAGAAATATTAAATAGTGTATTTGAAAATAAATAGTTGGAGGTGTATATGCATAATTCCAAAATTATTCATATAGTTGAGGAACATTTATATACTTACTATTCAACAGATATGGAGATTAGAGAGATTAAAGAGAAATATTCTATTACAGACAAAGATATAAATTCGTGGATTAAAAGTAAAGGCAAAATAAATAGAGTGGTTGAAATAATGGCTTTAAAGAATATTGAAATGCAAGAGGAAATATATAATAAAATTCAATGGAAATTACTTATTGGCAAAATATTAGAATATTATAAAAAAAATGAACCAGATAAATACTTATATATAAAATTAAGGTATTTTGATAAATGTTCAACAACAAAAATAGAAACAAAAATGGCAATATGTAGAGCAACACAAGCTAGACTAAAATCAGATATAGTATATTATATAGCATTATTTGCAGTAAAAGAAAATTTAATTAAAATGTAGATTGTTTAAACAAATTGTTTAAACAAAAAGTTTAAACAAAATGTTAGAACAAAATTTGCAAAATATATGTTATAATAAGTATAGTGGAAGTTCACAGATTGATCTTCCACTAATTTTTTTAAAAAAAATATCAATTTGGTTAGACTTATATATATAGTACCTATTATAATATATATAGATACTGGTATTAAGGTCTATTCACTTTTGGGAAAGGAGTAAAAAGTGGGTAGAAAAGAAAATTTGAATAAAGCAAAAGAGATATATGAAAATATAATGCAAGAAATTAGTAGCGATAAAAACAAATGGAAAGAGTTTTTAGAGTTTTCATCAAAATTTTATAAGTATTCTTTTACAGAAAATCTACTAATGTTTGGACAAGATAAAGATGTAACAATGTGTGCAACATTAGAAGAGTGGAACTCTATCGGAAGATGGATTAAGCCACATTCAACGAGCTTAAAGATATTAAGAGATACAGATAATGATGTTCAATTAGATTATGTTTTTGATGTAAAAGACACCTATGCAAGACGAGATATACCGAATGCCTATACAGACCAAAAACTACAAATTTTCAAGTGGAAAGCAACAGAGCAAGAGGTTGTTCAAATATTAAAGAACTATCTGAATTATGAGGATGTAGAAACATTAGAAAACATAGTTATAAAATATATTGCAACAGAATTAGATAATAGTGAATTATTACTTAATTTAAGTGATGAAGAAGAAATGCAAGTATTAAAGCCAGAATTTTTAGAAATTCTTGCAAAGAGTACAACATATCAAGTAGCAAATAGATGTGGAATAAAATTATCAGACACAAAAGATTTATTTACAGACTATGAGGCAATGGCAAATCCTATTGCAATAAACATACTAGGAAATTGTGTAAGTCATTGCTCATCAGAGTTACTAAAAATAATTGAATATAAAATAAAACAAATAAAAAAGGAGGAATTAAAATATGGCACTAGGCAAATATGGAATAATAATCAAGAAGAATCTAAAAGAACTATATCCAATGAGGTACAGCGAACTAACGATACAAACAACATTGATGGAGAAATTAGAGGAGAGAGAACAAGAAATTTTGAAACAGAAAGAGATAATAGAGCAACAAGTGAAAGAACAAAATCCAGCACCAAAAACGAACGAGTTTATAGTGATGGCAAGATACAATCAGATGATAGAGAGTCTAGTAGAGGAATTATTACAGCCAATGCTGGAGGAGAAAATCTAAAAGATAACGAGGGAGTAGAACAAAAAGCTACTCCTTTTTCTATGCCTATAAATACAGTTTCAGAAGAACTTATTACTAAAATTTTATCAAATGGAGGGAATACAGAAGGCTCATTAGATAATATAAAAAATATTTTAAGTGATGATACACTAGATATAAAAGAACAAATACTACTAATAAAAAATGAGTATAATAATTCTGGCGAAGGTGTTCCAAAAGAGTATAGTTGGATAGGAAAGCCAAAAGGACTGGAAATTACAGATTTAAAAACAAATGCAACAGTAGTATTAACTTGGGCAGATGTAGTAAAAAGAACAAAAAGCATATTAGGACTAACTAATGAACAATTAGGATTTGAAACTCTTTTTAATTTAGCATATAAACAAGATGATATTGTTGAAAAAGAAGATAATTCAAAATATGATTTTGTTAAAGATTTAATTGGTAAAAAAATATTTTTAGAAGATAGAGAATATCAAGTAAGTAAATTAGATTTAGAGTCAAAAGAAATTGAATTATATGACCAAAGTATAAAAGGTTGGTATCCTATTTTTTGTTCTATGAATTTAGATGAGTTTGTATTGCAATATACAAATTCTAATGCTGAAAAGCAAGTTGAAGATGAAGTTATAGAAAATAAAATTAACTATAAGGTAGATTCAAATGAGCCAGAAAAAAGAAATCTAGTACAAAGAGCAAATGATAATATAAATGCAATAAAACTATTAAATCAAATAGAAAGTGAAAATAGACTAGCAACAGCAGAAGAACAGCAAGAACTTGCAAAATTTACTGGTTGGGGTGGCTTATCAAAAGTTTTTAGTAATAATAAAGAATGGGAAGAACAACAAAGTGAATTAAAAGCACTCTTAACAGAAGAAGAATTTGAAGATGCAAAAGGAAGCACATTAAATGCCTTTTATACAAATTCTATGATAATAAATAATATGTATTTAGGATTATTAAGACTAGGGTTTAGAGGTGGCAATATATTAGAGCCATCAGCACGGAATAGGTAATTTTATAGGAAATTTACCCCAAGAATTATCTAAAAGTAAATTTACTGCGATAGAATTAGATAGTATTACTGGAAGAATATTAAAACAATTATATCAAAAAGAAAATGTGCATATAAATGCTTTTCAAAAAGTAGACCTAGAAGATAATTTTTATGATGTAGCAATTTCAAATGTGCCTTTTGGAAATCATCCTGTCTTTGATAAAAGATATAATAAAGAAAATTTTAAAATACACGATTATTTTTTTGCAAGAGCACTAGATAAAGTAAGGACAAATGGAATAGTTGCATTTATTACTACAAAAGGTACTATGGACAAAATGTCTAGTAATGTAAGAGAATATATAGCAAAAAGGGCAAATCTTTTAGGTGCAATAAGACTTCCTACAAACTCTTTTGCAAATACAGAGGTAACAACAGATATAATATTTTTACAAAAAAGAGAACAGATTAGAGAAGAATTACCTAGTTGGGTAAAAACAGAAGAATATGATGAAGGCATAAATATAAATAAATACTTTATAGACCATCCAGAAATGGTAATGGGAGAATTTTATAAAGTTTCAAATCAATATGGAAAGTTTGACTTTGATGTAGTAAATAAAGATGGAAACTTAAATGAAATGTTAGAGGAGGCTATAAACAAGTTACCACACGATATATTCAAACAAGAAGAAATAAGTATTGAAAACAAAGAAGATAAAGTAATTCCAGCAATAGAGGGTGTAAAAGATTTTAGTTATACATTAGTAAACGATAAAATATATTACAGAGAAAATTCTGTAATGAGAGAAAAATCTAATGATGGAATTATAGCAGAAAGAATAAAAGGATTAATAAAAGTCAGAGAAACATTGAGTGAGTTAATAGACAAGCAATGTCAAGATGTAGAAGATTACGAAATAGAGCCATATACAGAAAAATTAAACAAAGTATATGATGATTTCGTTAAGAAATATGGTTATTTAAGCAATAATGCAAATAAGAATGCTTTTGGAGATGATAGCGAATATCCTTTACTAACAGCACTAGAAGAATATAATGAAGAAACAAAAGAATACAAAAAAAGAGATATATTTTATAAAAGAACTATTCAGCCATATAAAGAAGTAACGCATACAGAAACAGCAGATGAGGCTCTAATTGCATCACTTAATCAAATTGGAAAAGTAGATATAAAATATATAAGTAATTTGTGCAATAAAGATATAGAAACAGTTATTGCAGATTTAAAAGGTAAAATATATAGAAATCCTATAAAAGTAAAAAATATAATACCAGATGATATAACAAAAGGTTGGGAAACAGCAGAGGAATATTTAAGTGGATATGTAGTAGATAAATTAGCACAAGCAGAGGCTTTTGCAAAAGAAAATGAAATGTATTTAGAAAATGTAAGAGCATTAAAAGAAATACAGCCAGTAAAATTAGAGGCAAGTGATATAGAAATAAATTTAGGTGCTACTTGGATACCATCAGAATATATTACACAATTTGCAAAAGAAACTTTAAAAATTCAAGATAGTTATTATAGCAGTAGATATGATTTTGAAATTTCATATAATAAAAGACTTTCAAAGTGGTTAGTAGAAAATAAAACATATAACAGTAATATTGAAAATACACAAATATATGGAACAAAGAGAGTTAGTGGTATTGACCTACTAGAAGATACACTTAATTTGAAAAATACAACAATATATGACCCAGACCCAAAAGACCCAGAAGGTAAAAAAAGAATAGTAAACAAAAAGGAAACAATACTTGCAAGAGAAAAACAAGAGGCACTGAAAGAGAGATTTAAAAATTGGATTTTTGAGGATAGTGAAAGGCGAGATGTTGTAGTAAATTTATACAACAAGCAATTTAATCGTATAAAATTAAGAGAATATGATGGAAGTTATTTAGCATTGCCTAATATGTCAAATTTAATAACATTAAAGCAACATCAAAAAAATGCAATAGCTAGAATTTTATACAGTAAAGATAATACCCTTTTAGCACATTGTGTGGGTGCTGGTAAAACATTTGAAATGGTTGCAAGTTGTATGGAACTTCGTAGATTAGGAATAGCAAGAAAACCTTTAATAGCAGTACCGAATCATTTAGTAGAAGATTGGGGGAAAGAATTTTACAAATTATATCCCAATGCGAAGATATTAGTTGCGACAAAAAAAGATTTTCAAAAAGATAGAAGGCAAAGGTTAGTTTCAAAAATAGCAACAGGAGATTACGATGCAGTAATTATGGCTCATAGTAGTTTTGAAAAAATACCAGTAAGTAAAGAAACACAGAAAAAATTTATAAGTAATGAAATAGAACAAATAGAAAGAGCATTAGCAAGTGCAAAGACAGAGGGAGGAAAAGAAAGAACAGTATTACAATTAGAAACAGCTAAAAAAAATGCAGAGAAAAGGCTAGAAGAACTTTTAAATAGTAAAGTTAAAGATGATGTAATAGACTTTGAAAAATTAGGTGTAGATTATCTTTTTGTAGATGAGGCACATAATTATAAAAATTTATATACATATACAAAGATGAGTAATATTGCAGGAGTACAACATACAAGAAGTCAAAAGGCTACTGATATGTTTATGAAAACACAATATTTATTGGAAAAAAATAATGGAAAAGGAGTTGTGTTTGCAACTGGTACACCAGTAAGCAATTCTATGTCGGAATTATATACAATGCAGAGGTATTTACAGCCTAAAACATTAGAAGATATGGGTCTATATAATTTTGATGATTGGGCAAGTACATTTGGAGAGGTTGTATCAAGTTTTGAATTAGCACCAGATGGAAGTGGTTACAGAGTACAAGAAAGATTTAGTAAATTTAATAATATACCAGAACTTATGAATATGTTTCGTGAGGTGGCAGATATTCAAACACCAGATATGCTTAAATTACCAGTTCCAGCATTAAAAAATAATCAATATAATGTTGTAAGTAGTGAATCAACAAAAGACCTTCAAGAGTTCACAGAAACATTAGTAAAGAGGTCAGAGGCAATAAAAAATGGCGGAGTTGACCCTAGAAAAGATAATATGCTGAACATTACTAACGAAGGGAAAAAAGCGGCACTCGATATGAGATTAATCAATGAGATGTATGATGATATTACTACAAGCAAAGTTAATAAAGCAGTAAACAATATATATAAAATATATCAAGAGAGTGCAGATGTAAAAGGAACACAACTTGTTTTTTGTGATATGTCCACACCAACCAAAATTAGTGGAAAATATGATGTGTATAATGATATAAGAAACAAGTTAATAGAAAAAGGTGTAAGACCAGAAGAAATAGAGTTTATTCATAATGCTGATTCTGATACAAAAAAGGCAAACCTATTCAAAAATGTGAGAATAGGTAATGTAAGAATACTTTTAGGTAGTACAAGCAAAATGGGTGCTGGTACTAATGTTCAAGATAAATTAGTAGCTTTACATCATATTGATGTTCCGTGGCGACCTAGTGATGTAGAACAAAGAGAACGGAAGAATATTAAGACAGGGAAATACTAATAAAGAAGTTGAAATTGCAAGATATGTTACAAAGCAAAGTTTTGATGCTTATTCTTGGCAACTAATTGAAACAAAGCAAAAATTCATATCACAAATATATAGAGGAGATACATCTATAAGAAGTATTGGAGATTTAGACAATTCAGTAATGAGTTATGCACAAATAAAAGCGATAGCTAGTGGAAATCCAATGATATTAGAAAAGTTTAAAGTAGATAATGAGGTACAAAAGTTACAAGATAAAGAAAGAAACTATAAAGCAATGAAATATAGATTAGAAGATAGTTTAAAACGAACTATTCCAGAATTTATAGACTATTCAAAAGTAAAACTTGCAAAATTAAAAGAAACAATAATTGTTAGAACAGATAAACAGAGCGAAGATTCTTGTAATATTGAAATTGATGGTAAAACTTTTAATACATATAAAGATGCTGGTGCTGAAATATTAAAGTTTTCTAATCGTTATATGGAACTTAATAGAGAATATTCATTAGGTAAATATAGAGGTTATGAACTAACAATGACAAACTTTGGAACAGAAAGTCTTTTTAATAATGACGGAGAGGCACGAAAGGTTATAAAAATTAAAGGTAAATATGAAATGAGTTTTGATATGTTGAAAATACCAACATTGAATATAAAAAAATTAGATGATAAGCTAGATGAGTTAGAACAGCTTATTTCTGATGAAGAATTGAAACTACAAGATTTATATAGACAGTTAGAACAATGTAAATTAGAGTTAGAAAAACCTTTTGAATATGCAGAACAGTTAGAAGAATTATTAAAAAGAAAAAATGAAATAGATAATGAATTAAGATTAGATGATGAAAAGCCAACACAAATAGTAGTAGAAGAATGTGAAGAAGATAATATAGAAGATAGCGAAGAAGAATACGAAAAAGAAGAATTTTTAGAAGAGGAGGAAGTCTATGTATAATAATGAAATAGAAACAAGGTCATTAGGAAAGATGAGAGTAATGGCAAATATAGAAGATGTGATTTTAGTAGAAAGATTATGTGATACACCAGAAAAATATGTTGTTGGTGTAGGTTTTAATAAAAAAACTGATTCTTGGAGTTATGGAATATATCATAATGACTTAACGAGAGCATTAAATAGCTTTAATAGAACATTAGCGATAAAAAGAAATGTTGCTACACCAGAAGAAATTAAAGCAGACCAGCTGAATAAAGCATTATATATTTTAGAAAATGTCAGAGATGAATATAATATAAGAGAAGGCTATGATCAATTTCTAAAATATGCTATTGGGTTAGATAAAAAAGAAATAGAAAGTTATAATAACTATGCTTGGGACTTGGATAGGAAATATTCAAGTCCTAAA
>CAJFUM010000002.1 GCA_904420285.1 uncultured Clostridia bacterium
GAAATAGGTGGTGAAATAGATGAAGATAAATAAAATAAAAGAAATGTCTTCACCTGACTTAGAAAAAGAATTAGGAGAATTAAAATCTGAGTTATTCAAATTAAGATTTAGTTTAGCAACTCATGGTTTAGATAATCCTATGAAAATAAAAGAAGTTAAGAAAGACATTGCTAGAATAAAAACTGTTTTAACTGAAAGAAAATTAAGCGAAAACAAATAATTGAAACGGGCGAGCACTTGATAAAAGGACATCGCTAGCTCACAAGGGGAGGGGACATACCTAAGCCAAGTGAGAAGCAACCCAAGGGTAAGGTGTGTCCCCCTGACATTAGTAGAAAGGAGTTTAAAAATGGAAGAAAGAAATCTTCGTAAAGAAATGATTGGCATTGTTTCATCAAATAAAATGGATAAAACAGTAGTTGTATCTGTAGAGACAAGCGAAAAGAATAAGATATATGGAAAAGTAGAAAAAAGAACTTACAAACTAAAAGCTCATGATGAAAATAATGAATGCCAAATAGGAGATAAAGTAAGAGTTATGGAAACAAGACCTTTATCTAAAGAAAAAAGATGGAGAGTAGTTGAAATCTTAGAAAAGGCAGTTATAAAATAATATAGTAAGTGAAAAACACTCTAAAAAATGAGTATAAAATTTAAAACTCAAATTAGCTAAAAAGGAGGAAAAATAGAAATGGTACAACAACAAACTATATTAAAGGTAGCAGATAATACAGGCGCAAAAGAAATTATGTGTATCAGATGTCTAGGTGGTTCTTATAGAAAATATGCTAGAATAGGAGATATAATAATTGCTTCTGTTAAAACAGCTACACCAGGTGGCGTTGTAAAAAAAGGTGATGTTGTAAAAGCTGTTGTAGTTAGAACAAAAAAACCAACAAGAAGAGCTGATGGTTCTTATGTAAGATTCGACGAAAATGCAGCAGTTATTATTAGAGATGACGGAACACCAAGAGGAACTCGTATATTTGGACCTGTTGCAAGAGAATTAAGAGAAAAAGATTATATGAAGATTTTGTCTCTTGCCCCAGAAGTATTATAAAATAAATTCAAATTAATAAATCTCACTTATAAAGAAAGAGGTGAAACAAAATAATGAGAATAAAAAAAGGAGATACAGTTAAAGTTTTATCTGGAAACGATAAAGGAAAAACTGGAGAAGTTTTAGAAGTAATACCAAAAACTGAAAGAATAATAGTTAAAGGTGTTAATATAAGAAAAAAACATGTAAAAGCAAGAAAGCAAGGCGAAGAAAGTGGAATTATACCAATAGAATGTGCAATCCACAGCAGTAAAGTAAATGTGGTATGTCCTAAATGTGGTAAAGCTACTAGAATTGGTTATTCAGTTGAGAAAGATGAAAAGGTACGTGTTTGCAAGAAATGTGGAGCAAAAATAAAATAAAATAATGTTAGAGAGGAGGACTATTAAAACTTATGGAAATTTTAAAAGAGCAATATGAAAAAGAAGTTATACCAGCAATGATGAAGAAATTTAACTATAAATCAGTTATGCAAGTTCCAAAGTTAGAAAAAATAGTTATAAATATAGGTTTAGGAGATACTAAAGATAATCCTAAATCATTAGAAAATGCTATAAATGACTTAAGTATAATAACTGGGCAAAAACCAATTATTACAAAAGCAAAAAAAGCTATAGCAGCCTTCAAAATTAGAGAAGGTATAAATATGGGATGTAAGGTTACATTAAGAAAAGGAAAAATGTATGATTTTGCATATAAACTATTTAATGTAGCACTTCCAAGAGTTAGAGATTTTAGAGGAGTTTCAAGTGATTCATTTGATGGTAGAGGAAACTATTCAATGGGTATTAAAGAACAATTAATATTCCCAGAAATTGAATATGACAAAATAGATAAAATTAGAGGAATGGATATAATCTTCGTTACAACTGCTAAGAATGATGAAGAAGCTAAAGAGCTTTTAACTTTACTTGGAATGCCATTTAAAAATTAAAAAAATTAATGAAAAGCTTAGTACTTAGCGTGCCTAAGCGTTGCAAAAAAGTTCTCAATATACACAAAGTATTATTTCAAACTTTTTTGCTAGCTTTCCTAGCAATACTCGCTTTTGATTAATTTTACAATCAATAAGAAAAATCATTAAAAATGAAATAATAATTTGATAAAAATTTTGAGGAAGGAGAAAATAATGGCTAAGAAATCTTTAAAAGTAAAACAACAAAGAGAACAAAAATATAAAACAAGAGAATATAATAGATGCAGAATTTGCGGAAGACCACATGCATATATTAGAAAATTTGGAATTTGCCGTGTATGTTTTAGAGAATTAGCTCATAAAGGAGAAATCCCTGGAGTTAAGAAAGCTAGCTGGTAATTCTAAATTCAATAAAAAAAGAAGGAGGGAAAATAAATTGAATACAACAGATCCAATAGCAGATATGTTAACAAGAATAAGAAATGC
>CAJFUM010000003.1 GCA_904420285.1 uncultured Clostridia bacterium
GTTATTTGTTGTTCTTCTGGTATATGTATCTGATTCTTCTTCTTTAATTCCTCCATTGATGGCATTTTCCATCTCCTCCTTTAAATATTTTTTATCATTTAACCTGTTATCTCTACATTTCATTCCTTCAGGTGTTGTATATGTTATATATTTTCTATTTTTAGTCCATAACACTTGATAACCTAATTTATTCATATTGTTAAAAAATTCAGTTTTATCTTTACTTTTTTCTAATGAATAATCAATAGCATTTAATAATTTCAGTTTCCAACTTAGTCCTTTTAATGCTATTTGATATTCATTTTTATTATATATCCCTTGATACTTTTTCTTTCCTATTATTCTTAGTCCTGCTTCTTTACAAAGTTTATCAGAATAATATTTTACTTTCTGCATATCCTTTTTTGACTGGTTAAATTTCTTTCCATTATCAAAATTAACAGAATTGATGATTAAATGATTATGTATATGTTCTCTATCAGTATGTGTTGCAACTAGTGCTTGAAAACCTTCAAAATAATTTGCTAATTTAATTCCTATTTCGTGTGCTTTTTGAAAATCTAGTTCATCTTTTGGACTAAATGATTGAATTATATGTATGTATTGCCTTCCACCATTTTTATTATAAAGTTTTTTTATTGATTTCATTTCTTCTAAACAACTAGTAGCCATGCAATCCTTTCCAGTTATTAAATTTGTATTTGTTTTATCTTTTCTTGTAACATAATTTATTATTGTTTTCAATTCTGACTTTGAATTAGTAAATTTAATAATTGCCAAATATTTTTCATCTCCTCCTTTACATCTTCTAAATTTACATTTGTTATTCTTCCTTGATTACTTAATTTAGTTAATTGATTTATGTTATTTCCTATTTTTCTTAATTGTTTTATTATTTCTTCTAATCCATCTATAACTATAATGTCTTTATACATTGCGGTTCTTAATAAATATTCACTAGTATTTAACTTTGATTTTTCTATTTTAGTTTTTATTGCATTATATTCTTTTTCATTTACTCTAAAATTAAAATGCTTATTTTTATTTTGTTTATTTTCTGTTTTCATATTTTAACCTGCCTTTCTATTTTTTATGGGGTTTGGGCTCTCCCAATTTTTAATTTCTATTTCTATTTTTATTTTCAAGTCCATTTGTATTACAAATGGGAAGCTTGCCTAAAACAAAGTCAAAAAAATAAACCTGTATTTATTACAAGTATTCTTTAAACATTTGCATATAGATTTTCTAAAAATTCATTAGAATATTCTCTTCCTATATACTTTTTATTTTTTATATTATTAATTATTATATCTTTATCATCTTTGTTAATAGGTATTTTACAATTTTGATAACACTTTTTATCATTTTTGATAATAGGGTATCCACAATTTTGATAATACATGTTTATAACTTTATTTAAAGGTATTATTTGCCTATTTTCTATTTCTTTTGAATTTGATTTATACTTCATATCTACTTTTATATAATTCTTTTTCTTTAAAGAATTAATTATTCTTGATATACTTACAACAGTTACATTTAAGATATCCGAAAAATAATTATTGGTTGCAAAACAATGCCCTGTGTCTTTACTTAAGTATAAAACCATAGATAAAATAATTTTTTCTTTGTCTGATAATTCTTCATTCAATAATACTTCTGCTGGAATCCATATTCCTTTTAAATCTAATTTATTTATTTTCTATCATCTCCTATCAAAAAAGAACTAAGTTTTAATTTCTTAGTTCTTAAATATTATTAATTATAAAGGAATAGTTACTTATATTTTTACTTAATGCAGTAAGCCAGCCCCTTCATCTGGAGAACCATGTCCTGCATCTACAATAACTACTTTGTTAGAAACTGGTGTTGCTACAGTTTGTGCTGTTTTTTCATTTTGATATGGTTCATTATTTGCAATTTTGAATGAAAAAGCATATAACGAAACAAATACCATACATAACATTAATATAATTCTTTTTTTAGTTAATATAAGCATATACACATACCTCTCTTAGTATATGTATATGCCTTTTGGTTTGTTTTATGATTTTTTATTTATCTATATTTATAACATGTTTCGGAAAATCTTTACCTTTTATAATATCTTTTAGGCAAGATGGCATAATATTATATTCATCTATTTTATCTAAATCTAGCCATTCATATATTAAATACTCTTTTCCTTCCATATTATGCATGGTAGACTCAATTTTCTTATCTTCTTCATTAGTAAATTCTATTTTATGTAGAAAATATATTTCATGGTACTTTTTCTCTTCTAACTCAAAGAAATTCTCTATAGTTGCTACATATCCCATTATTTCTATATCTTTATTTAGTTCTTCTTGTAATTCTCTTTTTACTGTATCTACAGAATTCTCTCCTATTTCAACTCTTCCTCCAGGTAAACAATAATAATCCTTATTTATATTCTTATGTGTTAATATCTTTTTGTTATGTATAATTACTGCTCCTGCTCTTATATTCAATTTATAATCTTCTACATCTAATGTTAAATCCATTTTATTTCCTCCATTATTTAACAAATTGCACTATTGTAATTTATTCTTTTAAAATCTTATCAATTTTACTTTCAACAAATGTCAAAAAATTGCAAACTTTTACATCTGCAATTTATTAATTTATTTTTTTCCATATTCGTTAAGATATTCCTCTACTAATTTTATTAATTCTTTAGCCGTATCAATTTGGATTTTAGTTTCTTCATCAGTTGGTATAAATTCATCATCATAATCACTATCTTCTCTAACCTTACTTGCCTGGCTAATCTTTTTGCTTATAATCTTAGGAAATTTTTCTGTTTTTATATAATG
This sequence comes from uncultured Clostridia bacterium, assembly GCA_904420285.1. Classification (GTDB taxonomy): domain Bacteria; phylum Bacillota; class Clostridia; order TANB77; family CAG-508; genus CALXVA01. The sequence goes on from CAJFUM010000003.1 coordinate 2,838, forward strand.
TTGATTAAAATAAGCAAGTACATCTTTATGTCTTTTAAAGTCTACTCTTTCTAATGCTAATACAGCTTTTATTGCATGAAAAATAGAATAATATGCTCTATTATTTGCATTTAAATATCTTTTATGTTTATAACTAAATTCTGCATCAGATAAATCTTGTTTGGCTCGTTCGAGTCTATATTTGGCAAATCCACTTACTGTGATATTTTCATCCATGTAAAACCACTCCTTCTTTTTGCACATTCATGTAAAAAGGAATTACATTTATCCTATTATTATATTTTTCAATATTTCTAACAATTGGAGAAATTATAATATCATTTTCAAGTTCTAAATCACATGCCAAATCACGTATTTTTACCCTATATTTTGCAATTTCTTCATCAGTAAAATCAGTTAATATCATTATATCAATATCAGAATTTTTATCATAATCGCCTCTTGCATAAGAGCCATATAATATTACTTTTTTTAGCCTGTTTCCAATTAAATTTGATATTTGTGATATAAATTGCTTTAAAATCTTATCAACTTTATTTGTCATAATCATTCATCTCCAATCTATATTTACATTATTTATTATACCACATTTTTGTTTAAACTTTTAGATATTTTGATTTTTTATTTATCTATATTTATAACTTGCTTCAGAAAATTTGTGCCCTTTATAATATCTTTTAGGCAAGTTTGTATTTATGTTTCTCACTACATTTATATTAAAACATATAATCTTTAATTTTTCAACCTTAATCCAATAATGCGTCTCTCCAATTTTATATTACACCTTTCCATTTTTATTCTGTAAAAACTGGAATACAAAATTTTGACTGTATGTTCACTTCAATTGATAATAAATTACATATATGTTAAGCTTAATTATAAATTTAAATAAGAAGGTGATTTATATTAAAGCTATTAGAAAATTATATGACTCTGTAAAATATGATACTATAAGAGATTATATAAATAGCGCGATTAAAAAATATCCAAATAATAAAGCATTTATTATTAAAAACAAAGATAATAAAAATGTAACTTATAAAAATATTACGTATTCTGAATTTGGTGAAGATATACGTGCATTAGGCTCGGGTTTAATAAATCATGGTCTAGAAAATAAAAGAATTGCAATAATTGGAAAAAATAGATATGAATGGGCAATTTCTTTTGTTAGTATTTTGTGTGGAGTAGGAATAACTGTTCCTTTGGATAAGGGCCTCCCTTCACAAGAAATAAAATTATCTTTAGAAAGAGCTAAAGTAGATGCAGTAATTTTTGAAGATGAATATTCAGATATATTTGAAGAAATAAAAAATGAGAAAACTACAATTAAAGAATTTATTTGTATGAATTCAAACTGTAACAATAAGTTTATCACTTTGTATGATTTAATTTCTGAGGGAAAGAAACTTTTACAAGATGGAGACACTAGATATGATAATCATATTATAAATCCTAGAGAAGTAGCTTCTATTATATTTACTTCTGGTACTACATCAATGTCTAAAGCAGTTATGCTTTCTAATATTAATATAGCATCAAATATATATAATATTAATTGTGCAGAAAAAATATATGATACAGATGTGAATATGGCCTTTCTACCATTACATCATACATTTGGTTCTACAGCTTTACTTTTATTTTTGTCAGATGGTGTTACAAATGTTTTTTGTGATGGACTTAGACATATACAATCTAATTTAAAAGAATATAAAGTATCAGTATTTGTTTGTGTTCCTCTTTTATTAGAAGCTATGTACAAAAAAATTAATAGTGAAGTAGAAAAGCAAGGCAAAACAAAAATTTTAAAAATTGCAAATAAAATTAGCCATTTTTTATTGAAATTTAAAATTGATATTAGAAGAAAAATATTTAAACAGATTTTAGATAATTTAGGAGGAAATCTTAGATTTGTAATAAGTGGTGCTTCTGCAATAGATAAAAATGTTGCTAAAGGATTTTATGATTTTGGTATTCTTACTGTACAAGGTTATGGTTTAACAGAAACATCTCCTGTTTTAAGTGCAGAAAACGAAAAATGTATTAAGTTTGGTTCTGTTGGATTGCCTTTGCCAGAAGTTGATATAAAAATAGATAATCCTAATGAAGAAGGAATTGGAGAAATTATTGCCAAAGGTCCTAATATAATGTTAGGATATTATGAAATGCCAGAAGAAACTAATAAAGTATTGAAAGATGGTTGGTTTTACACTGGTGATTTAGGATATATTGATAATGATGGATTTATTTTTATAACTGGAAGAAAGAAAAATGTAATTGTTTTGAAAAATGGTAAAAACGTTTATCCAGAAGAAATAGAACTACTTATAAATAATTTACCATATGTAGCTGAATCAATGGTTTTTGGAGCTCCTAAGGAAGATGATTTTATCATTTCTGCTAAAATTGTGTATAATAAAGATTTCATTTTAGATAAATATGGAGATATTTCAAAAAATGAAATTAGAGATATTATTTGGAAAGACATAAAAAAGATTAATTCAACTCTTTCTAATTATAAGCATATAAAAAATTTAATTGTAACAGATGAGCCAATGATTAAAACTACTACTCAAAAAGTAAAAAGATTTGAAGAAATGAAAAAAATTAAATAATAGTTTATATTAAAATAAAAAAACTTCACCTTAATAAAAATTAAGATGAAGTCTTTTTTATTCTATTTTACAACTAATTTCTTCTTTTCTTCTATCTATAGCATATGCACTTCCCATTGTTGTTTTAGCTAAATGCTTAACTTGTGCTCCTACCTCTCCTATTTCTAGCACATTATGAAATCTACCTTTATTGGCTACAACTACCCCTATAGAGATTGAAGTTAGTGGAAATTGTTCTATAATACATTTTCTATTTGGTACCTCTAAATATCCTCTTTTTATATCTTCTTCATTAAAATACTGTAAAACTTCTTTATCAAACTCAGCTATTATAGCTTGGCATATTGATTCATAATTATCTTCTTCAGAAACTATTGCTACAAAATCATCTCCACCTATATGCCCCACAAATGTATTTCCACTAGTTGATAGTTTATCTATATTGTCAACAATTGTTCTTGCAGTGAATTTAATAATTTCATCTCCATTTAAAAATCCATAAACATCATTATATGCTTTAAAATTATCTAAATCCAAATATAACATTACAAAATTTTCTTTGTTTAATAATCTCTTTTTCATTTCAGCTTGTATTTGTACATTTCCAGGAAGTCCTGTAAGTGGACTTACTCTTCTATTTGTATCTAATAACCTAATTAAGTTTTTTATTGTATAATATAAATATTCTTCATCAATTGGAGCTTTTATATAATGTTCTACACATTCTTTTAGGATTTCTATACGATGTGATTTATTTACATTTGATGAAATTACTATAATTGGAGTAATACTATTATCTTCATTTAGTCTAATTTTTTTACATACCTCTAGTATATTTTCTTCTATTTCGTCTTCGTTAATTATAATTAGTGATGGTATATTTTTTAACATAATATCTATTTCTTCAGTATTTATTTTTCTTAGTTTAATATCTTTTTCATCTTTAAATAACTCACATATTATATTTTTCAACTTGTTGCTATCATCGATTATATAAATCTCTTGTGCCATATTATCTCTCCTTGTATTTTTTTATTTTATCTTTTATATCCTTAAGTTCAATTTTCTGTTTCAAAAATTTGGCAATATTTTCTGAATTCATTTCTGGGAATGCCCTTTTTAACCTCAAAATTCTTTTATATAATTTTATTTTTAAAATTGCTTGTTTTTCTTTCATATCTGAGATTAATTTTTGAGTAGCTTCTTTATATGATTTTTCAATTATCTCAGTATCCTTTAACTCTTTTAATTTATCTTTAATTGTTTCTCCAATTTCAAATACTTGTCTAATCTTTTTATCTATAAACATAATTCTATATATTGTAATAGAAGCATCTACTAAAATAGCTATACATAAAAAGATATTAATGTATAAAAGTATATTGGTTGGAATTAAATTTACTCCTTTTTCTATCAATGGATGAATTACAAATATTAAGAAAACCCCTAAAATACCCCAATATATAGAATTTTTTAAACATATTCTACCATGTATATTAAATTTTATATTCGAGTAATCCCAATATTTGGTTTTAAATAATTTTTCCAATATTATTGCTACAATGTATTCCCATACAGTAAATACTATAAAACTCATGATAAAAATTATAATTACATTTCTAGACAAATTACCTAAGCTTATCATCATTATTGCACCAATTCCATACATTGGACAAAATGGACCATATAAGAAACCACTGTTTATTGGTTTCTTATTTAATATAGTTTTATATATTGATTCTAAACACCAGCCTAAAAATGAATATATTATAAAATAGAAAATTATTTTATCTTGCATAATCAAACTCTGTTGCTCCTTCTGCAGTTAATCCATTTACATTTGTTAATTTAATACTTATAGTATTTTTACCTTCTTGTATATCTAATGAAAATGTAGCTTCTGTCCTATTTACATCATTCATTGTGTAAACAGCTCCATTTAAATTTACTTCTATTGATCTTAATCCATCTACATCTGATGCTTCTATAATTATTTTTGCATTTTCTTGGTCAATACTCATATTCTTTATTGTTGGTCTGTCTGAAGATACTTTAACCTCTTGCTCTACTTCTTCTACATTTCCATTCGCATCATATGCACTAATGTATAATATGTGTTCTCCTCTTTCAATTCCATTTACTACATATTCAATAGTTTTATCATCTTCATTATTTTTATCTACTCTTATCTCTTCTCCTTCATCAATTCTATATATTAAATAGTCAATTTTAATATCATCTATTGCTCTAATTAGAACTCCTGTAGATTTTTGTTCAACTTCGATTGTTGGCTTAGCTATATCTACTCCATCTAGAATAATTTCTTTAGTATATGTAACTGCTCGTCCTGTTTCATCTTCTAAAACAATTGTTAATACACTATTATCATTAGGTAAAACTATTTCTTCCTGGAAACTCTTACTTTCTTCTGGTATTGATTTCTGTTCTGAATTATTCCAGTTATATTTAAATTTATCTATAATAATTTCACTTTGTACATCTACAATTAGTGTATCATTTTCTCTAGAAATATTTATTTGTGCTAAATTTTCTGTACTATTTCCCTTTGCATCTACATATATAGCATATGTGCTATGGCCTATTATCACTAAGCCAAATATAATAAGTGCAATTGCAAAGAATCTAATTATATTTTTTATTTCTATTGGTCCAGAATTTCTTCTTTCTTTTTTATTCTTTACTTTTTTCTTAGTTTCTATCATCAAAATCTGATTCATTTGTTTCCTCCATACACCTCAAATTATACCATATGATTTTTTTGATGTAAATATTTATTAAAAAGAAAAGTGCCTAATTTAGTTATCTAAATTAAACACTTTATTCTAGCTTATATTAAATTTTATAATACAAACTTTTTAATTAATATTACTCCTCCAGCTAGTAATACTAATACTGCTGTAATTACTCCTATATAGTGTTCTCCAATACCTGTTACTATTGATAATACTACTTCTGCATCATCAATATCGTCTTCTCCTTTTTCAAAGTTATCAGGTGTTGAATCTATATCTTCTACTGGATTTTTGTCTTCATCACTATCTTCTGATATCTCTGCCCAGTTTGTTTTAACACCAAGATTATTGTGTCCATTTATCCATCTAAATGTAACTTCAATAATTGTACTTTCTCCTGGTTCTAATAATGTATTGCTTAATTGAGTTGTAGTAATTGTTTTTCCGTCTTCTGATAATACCCAATTTTCATTATCTTCTTCAACAAACTCTAGACCTTCAGGAATATAATCTGTTATTTCTTCTGCATATCCAGCCATATTTCCTTCATTTGTTATTCTAATTTGATAAGTAAATTTAATTACAGCTGTTTCAATTTTATGATTTCCAAGTTCAATTTTTACTACAGGTTCTGGATTTTGATCAAATGTATGTCCAGTTTCCTCAACAGTTGTTTTTCCATCTAAAGTCATTGTAACTTTTGAAATAATCTTTTTCAAAGCCAAATCGAAATATGTTACTTTAACTTTTTCTATATCTATATCATCTTCACCATCTTCATCATTATCTGGTGTAGAATCTATATCTTCTACTGGATTTCCATTTTCATCGCTATCTTCTGATATTTCTGCAGTATTTATTAATACTCTATCTGAAGTATTTGGTTCTATTACTTTAAAAGCAATCTCTAAATCTCTATGGTCTGGTTCAGTCATTGTAACAGGATCAAAAGCATCTATTAAATTATCTCTACCAGTTTCATCAGCTTGTGCTTTTGATAAATAATCTGTCCTTATACTTACTGCTTCTTCTACATTGTCTGTTTCTTCTCCTGCTTCATTGTACATAACCCATCTATATTCTGTATTTACTGGATTGTCTGGTAAAAATTCCAACCCTTCTGGTAGATCATCTTTTACCTCATCTGCATATCCTGCATTTGTTCCTTCATTGTATATTCTTAATGTATATATTACAATATCCCCATTTTTAACCTCTACAGGTTCTTTGGTATGAGTATATGTATATTCTCCATTATTGTTATTAAATATTGGAACTCTGTTTGTAATTTCTGTATCATTTACACCAGTTATGAATTTTCTCAAAGCTAAATCAAAATATTTAACTTTAATTTTTTCTATATCTATATCATCTTCGCCATCTTCATCATTATCTGGTGTTGAATCCACATCCTCTACAGGATTTCCATCTTCATCACTGTCTTCTGATATTTCTGCAGTATTTATTATTATTCTATCTGAAGTATTTGGCATTGTAACTTTAAAAGCAATTCTAACTTCTTTGTAATCTGGCTGGCTCATTGTGTCTGGATCAAATGCATCTATTAAATTATCTCTACCAGTTTCATCAGCTTGTGCTTTTGATAAATAATCTGTTCTTATGCTTACTGCTTCTTCTACATTATCTGTTTCTTCTCCAGCTTCATTATACATTTTCCATCTATAATTTATATTTGTAGTATTATCTGGTATAAACTCTAATCCTTCTGGAATATCATCTTTAACCTCTTCTGCATATCCTGCAATGTCGCCTTCATTATATATTCTTAATGTATAAATTACTGTATCACCACTTGCAACCTCTACAGGTTCTTTTGTGTGGTTATAAACATATTTTCCATCTTCAATACTAAATACTGGCTCTCTATCAGTAATAACTTTATCATTTACACCAGTTATGAATTTTCTTAATGCTAAATCAAATTTTTGTATAATTACTTTATCAAAATCATCATCATCTTGTTGGCCTGGTATGTATTGATCTCCTCTATTTATTTCTTCATCTTTATAATTAGGAAGAGTTTCATCTGATGGAAGTGTAACATTATCTTCTACTGAATCTCTATCTAATACATCTTCTTTATTAAAATCTTTAAAATCTGTTATTTCAGCAATATTAGTTAGTTTTTCTTCAGCAACTGCTGTATCTTTAACTTTACATTTAATCTTTACATCAATATAATCTAAATTTTTTCCATCAAATGCATTTAAAATTACTTTATCTGAACCTTCTTTTCTATTTTCGTAAATTGTATCTCTGCTTGCTGAATACATTGTATCTGGTGAAGTAATATTTGTTTTTACAGTTCTTCCATCTGCTTCTATTGTCCAACCATATGAAGCATTAAATTCATCATTAACAAATTCTAGATTTTCTGGTAAGTGATCAGTAATTTCATATACATATCCATCAATTTGTCCTTCATTATATACCCTTATTGTATATATTACTTCATCTCCAACAGCTACTGCAACAGGTGCTTTTGGATGATTATATATAGCTGTTGTCGAAGAACCAGATGTAAGTGGTGTTAAATCAACAATTGGTTCTCTTAAGTATCTTCCTGCTTCGTCCTTTAATTCTGTACTATTTACACCAGTTATAAATTTTCTTAATGCTAAATCAAAATATTTTCCAAGTATTACTAAGTCTTCATAATCATCATCATCTTCATATCCCCAACCTTGTTCTGAAGTTCCAGGGTTATAGTTTTGTTTTTCATCATCTGTTAAATTATCTATTGTAGAATCTCTGTCTGTTCTATCATTTCCTTCTGAATCTGTTGCACCTGTAATTTCTGCAACATTCTTAAGTCTTGTATCTTCATCACTTACATTTGCTACAACTTCACATTCTACTTGTACATCTAAATAACTTAATGTAGTTCCATCAAATGCTGGTATAACTTCTCCCTCTAAAGCCGATGTTGTAATTGTGCTACCATCACTTGTAGATTGTTCAGTCCAATTATATTCATTATTTATATCACTATTTTCTTTTAATTTTAATCCTGTTGGAAGGTAATCTGTAATTTCTGTTACTATAGCATCTATATTTCCCTCATTATATACTCTTATTGTATATAATACTGTATCTCCTAATTCTACAGTTAATGGGGTTTTTGTATGTAATTTTTCTGCAGTTGTAATATCTCCATTTCTTAAACTATCTAATGTATCTGAGCTTACTGTTGGAACTCTGCTAACAGTTGGCTCAACTCCATTTATCTCTGTAATGAATTTTCTTAATGCTAAATCAAAATTTTCTTCAATATGTGTAAATTTAACTGAGTCGCTATACTCTTCTTTATTTCTATCTACAATTGCAACTGGTTGATCTTCTTCTGGAGCATTCTCAACTGACCAATATGTAACTTCAGTATTGAAATATACTCCATTAATACTAAATGTAATCTCACTTATATCTGTAGTATTAGGAATTACTATATAAAAATCTTTATCTATAGTATCTTCTAAACTACTAAATTGTTCTCCATTTGCATTTTGATATCTAGGAGATAATGTTTGCCCACTCTTAGTTGTAAACTCTCCTTCTAATGTTCCTTCAGTATCACTAATTTTATTTATTCTAAATGGTCCTATAATATAATTATTTCCACTCTCTTTAACAGTTTGTGTAAGATTAGCTAGCTCATATGGTTGAGATGCTGTTTTAACTTCATAATCTGGAGCTTTTTCCATTGCAGTATTTATTAAATATCTATATAGAGTTTTTGCTTCTTCAGCTCTATCTGATCCATATTCAGCACCTAACCCAATTTCATCACTTAATGGATTATAATTTCCATCTTGGCCATCATATGCATTGATGTGCATTTCAAAATTGCCTGCTTCTCCAACATCAAAAGCATCACCATTATTGGTAAAATGCCATACAGCTAATTGTTGTACAACATCTATATCATGATCAGTTAAATATCCTCCATCTATTCCAGCAGCTTCCAATAATAATTGTCTATATTCCTCTGCTTCTTGTTTTTCTTCTGTTGTAGGGTTTGAAGGAGGTGCTACATACACATTTTCTAAAAGCCATAATAAAGCTTTATATGTATTGCTATTTACATCTGGTAATGCATCTTGGTATGTACCTGGTATTGAATCTGGATCCTTCATATCAAAATATCTAGTATAATGTCTTACTTCTGGGCTACCAGATCCAAAATCTGATGATCCAAATCCTGGACCTCCTTTTAAACAATATATAGTGTCATCATAATAAAAAGTTTTTCCACTACTATTAGTTTCTAAGATATCCCAAACTACTTTTTCTTTTACTTTATAACCAAATTCTCCATTTTCAGTTTCTCTTAGTGCTTTAATTCCCAAATATCTACTTCCTGTTGCTGCATTAGACACATTGAAAAAACTTGCAAATATTATTGCAAATAAAGTAATTAAACCTATTATTGCTAATCTTTTTAGTTTCATATTAACTACCATCCTTTTTCACCTTTTATATTTATATTCTACTTATATTTTTATCTTTAGTCAATATCATTATTTTACACTTTTTCCATATTTTTACTAGTGTTATTCTTCTTTCCTACGGATATTGCTATTATATTTTTTTACAGTTATATTACAATTATATTACATTTTTGTAACATTTTCAATCATTTATGCGATTTTTTACTTTATATTCTAGGGAATAACTAATTTAGAACAATATTGCTTAGCATTTTTAATATTTGTATTGACTTTTAATAATTTTTTTGCTATTATATTAATTGTTCTTTTTATTTTCAAAAAAGGAATTAATTTTCGCGGAAGTGACTCAGTTGGTAGAGTGCGACCTTGCCAAGGTCGAAGTCGCGGGTTCGAGTCCCGTCTTCCGCTCCATTTTTGTTTAATATTAATTATATTATTTATTTAATTTAAATAGTAATCTTTTTTAATATTACTGCATATAATAAATTATAATTATATGGCGATATAGCCAAGTGGTAAGGCACGAGTCTGCAAAACTCTGATCCCCGGTTCGAATCCGGGTGTCGCCTCCAAATTAAATAAAAATAATTTACAAAAGTATTAAAACTTAATATTTGACATATAATAACTAATGTAGTATACTATATTTAGCTTATAAGCAAGTTAATTTGATGTATAACATTTGTGAAAATGTAACACTTGAAAAAGACTAACAGGGCAAAAAGGTTAGTCTTTTTCCA
>CAJFUM010000004.1 GCA_904420285.1 uncultured Clostridia bacterium
AAGTACTGGTGCGAAGCACCAATATTAAAATTCAATGTACTACAATTTTTTTATAAAAATTTGTTTCACATCATTGACATATATACATAAATATAATAGAATGTAAATTTTTTCTATTGACAAAAATTAATTTTTATGCTTAGTTTTAATATAAATATAATAGAATGTAAATGTACAAGGTGAATCAATAAAACCAATAGGAAAATTAGTTTTAATATAAATATAATAGAATGTAAATGCTATATAATAATGAAAGAATGTGATTCCGTTGGTAAGTTTTAATATAAATATAATAGAATGTAAATGACGTAATAAAGTTTTATTAAGAAAAGCTTTATCTAGTTTTAATATAAATATAATAGAATGTAAATATTAAATGCAGTTGTAACAACAACAGGTTTTGCTAGTTTTAATATAAATATAATAGAATGTAAATAAATATAATAGTTTTTAAATGGATCGTCAGCATTAGTTTTAATATAAATATAATAGAATGTAAATCTTACTGATAGCCAAGCAATGGCACAATTAGGAGAAGCAATAGGGTTTTAATATAAATATAATAGAATGTAAATTTATTGGTAGATTCTGCATAACCACCAATAGGAAATGTTTTAATATAAATATAATAGAATGTAAATTAGTAGCAAAATACAATAATGCATCATATGAAGAAAGTTTTAATATAAATATAATAGAATGTAAATACAGCTAAATTTTGAAATGGTATATAATCAGCTGTCTCCGTTTTAATATAAATATAATAGAATGTAAATATATTTAAAGTCATTAGATCCAAACAAGGAATAAGTTTTAATATAAATATCGTAGAATGTAAATTACGAATTATTAGTTAATCGTAAACCCGTTGAAATAGTTTTAATATAAATAAAATAGATTGTAAATATTGGAATTAATTGGTATTATAAGCCTATTGTTATAGTGTTAATATATATAATTAATTCTAGTAAATTATATTATAATGGGAGGTGAGTAATATAAAGGTAACAGGATTGATGATTTATTATTACTTTGTTTGTAAAAGAAAACTTTGGTATTTTGTAAATGACATAAATATGGAACAAAATAGTGAATTAGTAGAACTAGGTAAATTATTAGATCAAACCAGTTATGCAAAAGAAGAAAAAAGTATATTAATCGATAATACTATAAATATAGACTTTATAAAAGGAGAATGTATATTACATGAAATTAAAAAAACAAAATCAATAGAAGAAGCAGGAATATGGCAAGTAAAGTATTATATGTATTATTTACAAGAAAAAGGTGTAAAAAATATAACTGCAAAGATTGATTATCCACTAATAAAAGAAACAAAAGAAGTTTTCTTAGAGGAGCAAGATATAAAGACATTTGAAGATATTATAAAGAAGATTGAAAAAATAGTAAAAGAAGAAACGCCACCTAATGTAATAGATGATAAAATATGTAAGAAATGTGCATATTATGATTTATGTTATATATGATTATTCAATATTCAATAAATGTAAATTAATAATAGAAATGAGGTATTAAATGAAACAATCATATTATTTGTATAAAAGTGGTAGACTTCAAAGAAAAGATAATACTCTGGAAATTGTATATAAAGATGGTAGCAAGAAGTCTATTCCTATTGAACGTGTAAACGATATTTATGTAATGACTGAGTTTGATTTCAATACAAGTTTACTTAATTTCCTTGGACAGTATGGAATAGCAGTACATTATTTTAACTATTATGGGTTTTATTCAGGTACATATTATCCAAAAGAGCAGTTAGTTTCTGGCAGGCTTTTAATAAAGCAAGTAGAGGTTTATACAAATGCTGAGAAAAGATTAGAAATAGCGAAAGCTTTTATAGATGCTGCTTCATATAATATTTATAGAAACTTGGTGTATTATAATAATAGAGGAAAAAATTTAGAAGATTATATGAAAGAAATAGAATATTTACGAAAGAGAGTAAATATTTGTAAAGATGTAGAAGAATTAATGGGAATTGAAGGTAATATTAGAAAAATATACTATTCATCTTGGAATGTAATAATAAATCAAGATATTAGATTTGAAAAAAGAGTAAAGAATCCGCCAGATAATGCCATAAATTCTTTAATATCATATGTAAATACCATTATATATACAAGAGTATTAAGTGAAATCTATAAAACACAATTAAATCCAACAATAAGCTATTTACATGAACCATCTGAAAGAAGATTTTCATTATGTCTAGATGTATCAGAAATATTTAAACCAATTATTGCGGATCGATTAATTTTTTCAATGTTAAACCGAAATCAAATAACAGAAAATGACTTTGAGGAAGGACTTAATTTTTTATACATAAAAGAAAAATGTAGAAAAGATATAACAAAAGAAATTGATAAAAAATTACAAACAACTATAAAACATAAAAAATTAAACAGAGAAGTATCATATGAATATTTAATAAGACTAGAATTATATAAATTAATTAAATATTTAATAGAAGAAACTCCATATGAAGGGTTTAAGATGTGGTGGTAGTATGTATGTTATATTAGTATATGATGTAAATTTAGAGGATAAAGAAGGACAAGCAGTTTTGAGGAATGTATTTAAAACTTGTAAAAAATATTTAGTACATATTCAAAACTCAGTTTTTGAGGGAGAATTGTTGGAATCGCAAGAGACAAAATTAAGAAAAGAGCTAGATAAGTATATAAGAAAAAATAAAGATAGCGTAATCTTATTTAAAAGTAGAAATCAACGATGGTTAGATAAAGAATTTTGGGGTAAGATAGAAGAAGATAAGACATCAAATTTTTTATAATATTAAATTATATGCAGTTTATATTTCTGTCGACTTCCAATAATAGCAAAAACATGGAGGTACGACAGATGAAAAAATTACTGATACCAAAGGTTTTAGAAAGATGTGATGATTTAAAATTACTATTGATATTAAAAAAATTAATTTGTCGACAGATATGAGGTAACGATGCACTAAAATAAAAGTGATTGAATCAAACCTGTTTTAATATAAATATCGTAGAATGTAAATTTTAATGCACTTACTTTTTTTCCATTTACATAATCTGTTTTAATATAAATATCGTAGAATGTAAATATACAAATGCTACCTGCATTTATAAAGTCCATTTCTGTTTTAATATAAATATCGTAGAATGTAAATTTATTAGCTCATTTATTTTGTCTAATTTATCTTCGTTTTAATATAAATATCGTAGAATGTAAATACCTGTGGTTGGTCTACAGATTCTTATATAAATTGGGTTTTAATATAAATATCGTAGAATGTAAATATTTTTTATTGGTAAGCAAAATACTGATGGGACAATAAGTTTTAATATAAATATCGTAGAATGTAAATTTATCTATCTGGTGTGTTACTTTAGAATTAAAAGTAGTTTTAATATAAATATCGTAGAATGTAAATACCATTCCTGCCAATTCCTTGGCATTTTCTTTCTTTTTGTTTTAATATAAATATCGTAGAATGTAAATATTATTACCTTTTCTCCAATAGGCAACTTTAAAAAGGTTTTAATATAAATATCGTAGAATGTAAATTTGGAAATAACAAAGACATCAACAGGTCAAAAAATATGTTTTAATATAAATATCGTAGAATGTAAATATAGCTGCAGGTACTAACAACGCATATTGTAAACTTGGTTTTAATATAAATATCGTAGAATGTAAATGTTCATCATGAAATTTTACATATTATAAAAAGATATGTTTTAATATAAATATCGTAGAATGTGAATTTTCAATTTTTAGTGGTTAAGCAAGGGAAAAATAGAGTTTTAAAGTAAATAAATTAGATTTAGAAGTAAACTATCAAAAAAATATATTCTAAACAATAATTTTAAATTTACCTGACAATGTAGTGTTACAATTGATGTGAAACAAAAATAGTAGAAAAAAAGTGATTCAAGTAGTATAATTGAATTGTTCAAAAAATCAAAAT
>CAJFUM010000005.1 GCA_904420285.1 uncultured Clostridia bacterium
AATTTTGATTTTTTGAACAATTCAATTATACTACTTGAATCACTTTTTTTCTACTATTTTTGTTTCACATCAATTGTAACACTACAATACCTATTTTATTTTTCCTAAAAGTTTAAACATATTTGTTTTATATTTTTCAACACCTGGTTGATTAAAAGGATTAATTCCTAATATTGAACCAGACATTGCACAAGCTAGTTCAAAGAAATAAATCAATTGTCCCATGTTTTTTGCATCCAATTTTTCCATGTTAACAACTATATTTGGCACATCTCCATCAACATGTGCTGCAATTGTTCCTTCCATTGCTTTTTTATTTACATAATCCAATGTTTTTCCTGCTAAATAATTTAAATTATCTAAATCATCTTCTTCCATTTTCATTTCTATATTATTATCAAATTTTTCAATATTTACTACTGTTTCAAATAAATTCCTTCTTCCTTCTTGTATATATTGACCTAGTGAATGTAAATCTGTTGTAAAATCTGCTCCAGAAGGATATATACCTTTTTGCTCTTTTCCTTCACTTTCTCCAAATAATTGCTTCCACCATTCAATAAAATAATGCATTTTTGGTTCATATGTTATTAGCAATTCTATATTCTTTTCTTTTTGATACAATACATTTCTTAATACAGCATATTTATAGCATTCATTATATTTTAAATTTGAATCTGAATATCTATCTTGTGCAATTCTAGCTCCTTCCATTAATTCGTCTATATCTATTCCTGCTGTAGCAATTGGAAGTAATCCTACTGCTGTTAATACAGAATATCTTCCTCCTATATCATCTGGAATAACAAATGTTGTGTACTTTTCCTTATCAGCTAATTCTTTTAAAGCACCTTTTTCTTTGTCTGTTGTAACATAAATTCTTTCTCTTGCTTCTTTTAAACTATATCTGTTTTCCATAATTTCTCTAAAAATTCTAAATGCTATAGCCGGCTCTGTAGTAGTACCAGACTTTGATATAACATTAATTGATATATCTTTATCTCCAATATAATCAATTAAATCATTTATATAATTAGTACTTAAGTTATTTCCCACATATAAAATTTGAGGTGTTTTTCTTACTTCTTTACTTTGCATATTATAAAATGTATTAGTTAATGCTTCAATAACAGCTCTAGCTCCTAAATAAGAACCTCCTATACCTATTACTAATAATATTTCTGAATCTGACTGTATTTTTTTTGCAGCCTTTTTTATATTCTCAAATTCTTTTTTATCATAATTTGTTGGCAAATTTATCCATCCACATGCATCAGTAGGATCTAATGCTCTCTCATGTAATTTCTTGTGTATTTCTGCAACTTGCTCTGTATAACTCATTATATTTTTTTCAAAAACTCTAGCATGACTAAAATCTATTTTAATATTTCCCATATTAAATTCCTCCTTAATACATATTATTTCCAGATATATAATATTATACAAATAATTTTTATTCAAGTCATTTCTACAAATTTCTACATTTTGTACTTAATTTATTAGAATTTAAAAATCTATATTTTTCTTACTTTGTATATCATTGCAATACTTCACTTAATACTTTAGATAAGTATTTCATACTAGTTAAACATTGTTCCATTGTATTTCCAGTTGCCCCTACCTCTATTATACTAGACCCCTTTGCTAACTGCTGATTATATCTACTATTTCTAAGAATTATTGGTTTAAATAATCCTGGATAAAGCTCATTTGCTTTTTCTTGTATCTTTATAGCTAATTTCAAATTCTCATTCCAGTTATCATGCTTACTTCCTCCTCCATTGCTACCAATTACAAACATAAGTTGTGCAGCTTCTTCATCTCCAATTTTTACTGTAGGTGCATATGAACTATCTGCTATAGCATCTCTATGTATATCAAATAATACATCAGTATTTTTATTCTTTTCTAGCAATTTAGCTACTTCTTTTAATGATCTGTCATATGATTCACTATATGATGGATAATCATATAATGTTGTATCATGAATAACATTGTATCCATAATATTTCAAATACTTTGTAAGTTCAGTTCCAACTCTTGCAACTGAGTAATTTATATCCTTAGTTCTAAAATTTCCAGAAGCTTTATATTTAAAATTAGGTGTTTGAGTATAGCTTTCACAAGTATGAGTATGATAAATTATTACATTCTTAGTATTTATATTAACATTAGGCTCTAACATTTCTTTTGTAAGTTTTATATCTGTTTCATTTCTTATTTTTACTCCATTATACTCACTAGTAAACTTTTCTGGCACATTTGTATCTATTACTTCTGTACTTAATCCAGTCTCTGCCTCTGTTACTTCTTCTTCTACAACATTTTCATTATTCACATCACTAGTAACTACTTTTTCCTCTTTTTCTGTTAAACTGTCTATCATACCTAATTCTAATTCCAATGCCATTTTTAAGGGCTCTATCTTTGCTGATTTTTCTTCTTCTGTTTTATTTACATTTTTTATACTAGGTATTACAGTATCTAAGCAAGAAAGAAATGTATTTTTAGTTATATTAAGCTTCATTTTAAAACTAGAAAAATATTTAGTTAATCCTACTATAATTGCAATTACTATAGTTATTTTAACTAAATATTTAATTATATCTTTCAATTCAATTACAGCAAGATTGATCATATATGTATCCTTTCGTACAAGTCTATTATATATAAATATATTCACAAAAATAAAAAATATAACCTAAATAAATTAGATTATATTTTTTATTTTTTTATTCAGTTAAAATTTTAATTGCTTCCTCTATCGTTAGTTCTTGTTGCTCTCCTGTTTCCATATTTTTCAAACTAACTGTTTCATTTTTTTCTTC
This sequence comes from uncultured Clostridia bacterium, assembly GCA_904420285.1. Taxonomy (GTDB): domain Bacteria; phylum Bacillota; class Clostridia; order TANB77; family CAG-508; genus CALXVA01. The sequence goes on from CAJFUM010000005.1 coordinate 2,829, forward strand.
CTCTTCCCCTATTACTGCTACATAAGGAATTTGTAATTTATCTGCATATTTAAATTTTGCTTTAATTTTTTTATTTTCTAAATACACATCAGAATTAATATTATTATCTCTAAAAATAGAACATACCTTTAATGCAGTGTCAAGCTTTTCTGACATTGATACCACTAAAACTTTTGATATGGATTTTTTTTCTTCTTGTATTAAATTCATTTCACTAAGTTTAGAAAATAGTCTTGTTAATCCTATTGATATTCCTACTCCTGGTAGTTTTTTATCTGTATAAAAATCTGCTAAATTATCATATCTTCCTCCAGAACAAATACTACCTAGTTCTCTATAATCATTTAAAAATGTTTCATAAACTGTTCCTGTATAATAGTCTAGCCCTCTTGCTATTGTTAAATCTATTTTAAAATATGATTCAGGTATAACTAATTTTACATAATTTATAACTTCAGATAATTCAGATAAACCTTGGTTAAATAATTCGTTGGTTATCTTCAATTTTTCTAATTCAGCTAGCATTTCATCTACCGATCCATTTATTTTTATAAAAGACATTATTTTTGATATTTTATCACTTTCTATTCCTAAATCTTCTAAACACTCTATTACTTTATTTTCTCCAATTTTATCTAATTTATCTATAATTCTCATAATTTCTATAGATTCATTTTTCAATAATAATTCTTCAAAAAATCCATTTAAAATTTTCCTATTATTAATCTTTATTGTAAAATTATCAAATCCCAATTCTTTAATTGTAGAATATATTACTGCTGGCATTTCTGCATCATTTATAATGCTTAAGTTTTCATCTCCAATTATATCTATATCGCATTGATAAAATTCTCTATATCTGCCTTTTTGAGGTCTTTCTCCTCTATATACTTTCCCAATTTGGTATCTTTTAAATGGAAAAGTTAAATCATTATAATATTCACAAACATATTTTGCTAAAGGAACTGTCAAATCAAATCTCAATGCTAAATCATTTTCTCCTTTATTAAAACGATAGATTTGCTTTTCTGTTTCTCCCCCAGCTTTTGCAAGTAACACATCAGACATTTCAATTATTGGTGTATCTAAAGGCAAAAAGCCAAATTTTTCATATGATTTTCTAATTTTGTCTACCATTACATTAAATTGAATCTGTTTACTAGGTAGAAGTTCCATAAAGCCAGGTAGAGTTCTTGGTTCTACTTTCATATATTTCCCCTCCTATATATTTTTAGTCTTCTAATAATAAATTTTCATCTATAGGCTCTTCTTCTTGAATTTGTGTAGATATTCCATGTCCTGGATATACTATTGTATCTCCAGGAAGCACTAATAGTTTATTATTAATAGAATTTATTATTTCATTAAAATTACTTGTTGGAAGATCTGTTCTTCCCCACATACCTTTAAATAATGTATCTCCTGCAAAAACCATGTTTTCACTTTCACAATAAAGGCTACTTCCACCTCTTGTATGCCCAGGTGTATGAATTACCCTAAATTCCAAATTGCCCACATGTAAAATATCTCCATCATTAACTCTAGCATCTGCATCAATACTTAATCTTTCATTACACATAAGAGCTGACAAATTTATATTAGGTTCTTTTAAACCTTCATAATCCTCTGAGTGAATTAATACTTTTCCACCTTTTAAATTTTGTAACTCTTTTACACCACCTATATGATCTGCATGACAGTGAGTTAAATATATATATTTTAATTTTGCTTGTAACACATCTAATAATTCATCTATTTTATCAACTTCACCTGCTGGATCTATTACCATTGCCTCATTGTTTTTCTCATCATATATAATATAGCAATTAGTAGTTATATTATCGATATTAGATTTTAATCTTAATTGTTTTAATATCATTTTAGTTCTCCTTTACCTAGCGTCCTCTATTGTTTCTTTCTTTTTACTTCATAAACACTATCTATTTTTCTCAAAGCCTTTAATACATCATTTAACTGTTCTATATTTTCTACTTCTATAGTTATTTCTGTCATTGCAATTTTTTCTTTTGTTGCTTTAGAATTAACCGCCATAATCTTACACTTATTATTAGCTAGTATTGTTACTATATCTGCTAAAAGACCTGCTCTATCATTAGCATAAATTTCTACATCTACATTATATGTTGTTTTTTTGTTATCGCTCCAATAAACATCTATTATTCTATCTGGCTCATTTAGTAGATTTTTTGTATTAACACAATTTATTGTATGTACCGAAACCCCTCTACCTCTAGTAATATAACCAATTATCTCATCTCCAGGGACTGGATTACAACATTTAGATAATTTTACTAAGCAATTATCTATTCCTTTTACTATTATACCATTTTGAGAAGGCTTTTCTTTATGTATCTTTTCTTTTGCAAGTTCTTCTAATGTTTTTTCTATATCATCTTCTTTATGCAATTTTCTATATTCTTCAAGCATTCTAGCTATAATTTTTCCAGAAGTAATTGAACCAAATCCTACACTAGCATACATGTCATCTAAAGTATTAAATTTATATCTATTTAATACTACTTGTATAAATTCTGGTTTAAATAAATCTTCATGTTTCATTCCAATTTTCTTTAATTCTTTTTCTATTAGCTCTTTTCCTTTTTCAATGTTTTCGCCTCTCAAATGCTTTTTATACCATGATAATATCTTATTTCTTGCCCCAGAACTTTTTACAAATTTAAGCCAATCCCTACTTGGGCCTTTAGATTGATCAGATGTAAGAATTTCTACAATGTCTCCATTATTTAATTTTGTAATTATAGGCATCATTTTACTATTTATTTTACACCCAATCATATGATTTCCTATTTCCTCATGTATTTGATATGCAAAATCTATTGGAGTAGATCCCTTAGGAAGTACTTTTATTGCTCCTTTAGGAGTAAATATATATACTTCATCTTCAAATAATTCTTTTTTTAAAGTTTGCATAAACTCTTCTGGGTTTTGCATTTCACTTTGCCATTCTAAAGTTTCTCTAACCCATGCTAATTTATCATCTTCTACTTTTACATTAGCTTTCTTTCCACTAAAAAAGCTAGACTCTTTATATGCCCAATGTGCTGCAATACCATATTCAGCTACTCGATGCATATCCCAAGTACGTATTTGTACTTCAAATGGTGTACCTTTAGGGCCAATTAAAGTAGTATGTAAAGATTGATACATGTTTGGTTTTGGTACTGCAATATAGTCTTTAAATCTACCTGGCATTGGATTATATAAATCATGTACTACTCCAAGTGCAGCATAACAATCTTTAACAGAATTTACAATAATCCTTAATGCAAACAAATCATATATCTGATCTAATGTTGCATTATCTCTTTTCATCTTTCTATAAATACTATATAAATGTTTTGCTCTACCTGTTACTTCGGCATCTATCTTTTGCTTTTTCAATTCTTCTTTAATTTGTTGCATAATAAGCTCTATAAATTTTAATCTTTCTTCTCTTTTTTTATCAATTCCTTCAACAATTTCTCTGTATTCTTCTGGATATAAATATTTGAAAGATAAATCCTCTAATTCCCATTTTAAAGAATATACACCAAGTCTATTAGCTAGCGGTGCATACAATTCCATTGTTTCTTTTGCATTAGCAATTTGTCTATCCCTAGATAAAAACTTCAAAGTTCTCATATTATGTAATCTATCAGCTAGTTTTATTAAAATTACACGAATATCTTTTCCCATTGCCAAAAACATTTTCCTATAATTTTCAACTTGCTGTTCCTCAATACTTGCATATTGTAATTTACTTAATTTAGTAACTCCATTAACCATATAAGCTATTTCTTCATTAAATTCTTTAACTAAGTCATCATATGTAGTATCAGTATCTTCCAAAACATCATGTAAAAGAGCAGCACAAATAGTATTATCATCCATATGTAAATTTGCTAGTGTGTATGCTACTTGCACCGGATGAATAATATATGGTTCTCCAGATTTTCTTAATTGATCACCATGTTTTGATTTAGCATAATCATATGCTTTTTGTATAATCTTAGTATCTCTTCTTCCTCTTTTCTTTTTTACAACCGATATTACATCTTCTATAGTTACATCTTTATATTCAGACATTTTCATCCCCCCTAGTATGATTTTCTTATGTCCTTTATAACAATTTGCACACTTTCATTTCCATTAAAAGAATTTATATCTAAGCAGCCTATTACATCAACTTTATCATCAATTAAATATTTATTAGCCAAGTCTCCAATATTAAATCCTATTGCATCAATTATATATTTATCATCTTTAAGAGATAATTTTAAATGTTTTCCTTCTGATAAAGCTCTTATAGAATTAATTTTTAGATTTTTAAATAAAAATAATGGCTTTTTATTGGCTTCTCCATAAGGCTCCAACATATCTAAACTCTTTACATTATTTATATTAATTTCTTTTAAAGTAAGTTCACAATCTGCATTTATTATTGGAATAATTTTATCAACATTGCATTCTTTTGCATACTCTTCTATTGCATTTTTTACATTTTGAAATTCTGCTTTTTTTACAGTAATTCCAACTGCCATTGCATGTCCACCATATTTTTCTAAATGTTTTCCACATTTCATCAATGCATCATGTAAATCAAATCCTGGAATACTTCTTCCAGAGCCCTTTCCTTCATCATCTTCAAAACAAATTAGAATTGATGGTTTAAAATACATCTCTGTAATCTTTGATGCTACAATTCCTATAATTCCATGGTGCCAGCCCTCACTTCCTATAATTATACAACTTTTACCCTTTTCTTCGTTTTCAACTTTTAAAACTGCTTCTTCAAAAATTCTTTTTTCTATCTCTTGTCTTCTTAAATTAAAATCATTCAGTTGCATTGCTAATTTTTTAGCTTCATTATAATCTTTGCTTAAAAATAAATCTAATGCTACTTTTTCATTTCCCATTCTGCCACATGCATTAATTCTAGGAGCAACTCCAAAAGATATTGTAGTAGAATCTATATTCCTATATCCAGTAACTTCTAATAAAGCCTTTAATCCAATATTTTTAGTTTGAGCAACTAACTTAAGTCCTAATTTAGCAATTACTCTATTTTCATCAACTAATGGTACTATATCAGAAATTGTACCAATACACACTATATCTAGGTACTTCAAATAATCCTTTTCTTCTAAGTTTAATGTTCTAGAAATAGCTTGTATTAATTTAAAAACTACACCTACACCAGCTAGTTGATTAAATGGATATTTATTATCTTTTCTTTTAGCATCAACAACAGCAATTGCATTTGGCAATACTTCAGCTGGCTCATGATGATCTGTAACAATTACTTCCATTCCCAAAGAATTTGCATAATCTATTTCATCAATTCCAGATATTCCACAATCCACTGTAATCATTAATCTATAGCCATCTTCATATATTTTTTCTATAGCCTTTTTATTTAATCCATAACCTTCGTCTAATCTATTAGGAATATATGATGTTACCTGCATTCCTCTTTCCTCTAAAAAAGTTTTTAATACTGTAACACTAGTTATTCCATCAGCATCATAGTCTCCATAAATAATAATTTTTTCATTATTATCTTTTGCTTCTAATAATCTATCGACTGCTATTTTCATATCTGGCATTAGGAAAGGATCATGAAAATCGTTTCTAGTAGGATTGATAAACAATTCTATTTCATCTTTATTTTCCAATCCTTTATTAACCAATATCTTAGCCAAAATTTCATTTATTTTATAATTTTGCATTAATTCTTTTACTTTTTTCTCATTAACATTTGTACATTCCCATTTTTTATTCATGCATTTCTCCTTGTTTTACAAATATAATATTTATTTTACTACAAATTGAATATTTTTAAAAGGGGTATTATAAAAAAAGAATGTTTTTTCTATTGATAATACTATTATTTTGAGATATAATATAATATGAAATTTATAAAAAAGGAGATTTTTAATATGACAAAAAAATGTATAAAAAAATTATTATTTATTTTAATAGCATTTATCTTTATTTTTAGTATTACAGCAAATGTTTTTGCTAGTGATGGTGGAATAAATTTAAATACACCAACTAATACTACTAATACTGCCACAACTACTGGAACAACAACTTTAGAAGTTGTAGAAAATAATGTATGTACAATAGATGTTGAAGATATAGCACATTTTGAGAAAAAAATTACAGAATTTAATGAATCAGAAAAATCTGTTACTCTTACATTAACTTTAACAAATACCAAAACTATAGAAGAAAGCCAAAAAGATGCCGAAATCTTCTTTGTTATAGATAACTCTTCTAGCATGACTGAAGCTTATGTAGGAGATATTACAAGAAAACAAGCTGTAATTAATTCAGCAAATTCTCTTGTAGAAAAATTATTTGAAGCAAATCCAGATATAAAAATTGGTATAGTTGGATTCTCTAGTTTAGATAGTTCTGCAGGAGAAACTGAAGGAACTATAAATGATGCTAATTTAAGATTAGAATTAAGCAATTCAGAAGATAATGTAAAAAATGCAATTAACAATTTATCAGAATTAAAAGTTGGTCCAAGAACAAATATAGAGGCTGGATTAACAATAGCCGATGAACATTTTTCATCAGATAAAAATGTAGATAGATATATTGTACTATTAACAGATGGTGTTCCTAACAATGCAACAGATGGTACATTTGCAACATATTCTGGAAATGTTGCTACTAGAACTAAAGCAAAATTAGAAGAAATAGAATCTGCAGGTATTAATATTATTGGAGCAATGATAAATTTAAATAGTGAAGAAATAGAGCCTACAACTCAAAAAACCTATAGAGCTTTATCTGAAGAAATATTTGGTACTGAAGAAAATTCTACAATAAGTCAATATTATTATGTGCCAGATAGTGAAATAGAAGACACTATTGTAAATGATATTTTTAATAACTTAATTGTTAGAAAAGATAACACACTAAAAAATATTACAATTGTAGATTACTTCCCACAAGAAATTATAGATAACTTTAATTTTGAATATGTAGCTAGTCCAAATATTGGAACTGTTTCACAAGAAGTTGATACAACTAATAATTCTATTACTTGGAATATTGAATTATTAAGTGAAGGAGAAACAGCAACATTAAGTTATAAATTAACTTTAAAAGATGATTATAATAAGGAAATAGTTGATCAAATAATTAAAACAAATACACATGTAGATATAACTGGAGAAAACAATGGAAATAAATTAGAAAATACTTCTGATGTATCTCCTACAGTAAGAGTAAAATTTAAAGACACTACTATAGCAGATAAAGTCATTCCACAAACAGGTTCTAATTTTGATATATTATTTGTAATTGTAATTTCAATCCTTGCTATAATACTTGTAACAAGATTAGTATATATAAAAAGAAATAGAAAATAATACTCCACCTTTTGTAGAATTTGAATATACTAATAAAAAAAGCGAAGTCCTAAAACTTCGTTTTTTTGGTTGGGCTGGCTAGATTCGAACTAGCGCATGTTAGAGTCAAAGTCTAATGCCTTACCGCTTGGCTACAGCCCAATATAT
>CAJFUM010000006.1 GCA_904420285.1 uncultured Clostridia bacterium
AATTAAGAGCTAGCAATTACTTGTAGCTCTAGAGTTTTATTCATTTATTTTTATTTCTTGTTTTTTCCACAACAACGGGTTATGAGATAATGGTTTTATTTTATTCATACCATGAAATACAGCTAGTATGTATGTTTAGAAAATTTTTGCAGTATCGTGCAACGACCAAACGAGCCTTTTAGGCGAGTGCGAATTGGAGTAACCTAGCACATAATGCTCTTATTTTAACATATATATTATTTAGCTAATATTTAATTTTATGAATTTTATTTAAATTTATTTTGTGCTTAGATGGTTACGACCAGCAAGATACAAAAAAATTTGAGAAACATACATACTAGCTGTATTTCATGAACAAATTTTTTCAAAGCCATTATCTAATAACAACAACCTTTATCTTATTATAATTATTTCTTGCTTTTCTATAGTATATAATATAAAATAAAAGACATAATAACTAAATAAAAAATGGAGGGATTATATGTCAATACATTGTAATGCTAAATTAGAAGATATTGAATCTACAGTACTTATGCCTGGAGATCCGTTAAGAGCTAAATACATTGCTGAGAATTTTTTAGAAGATGCTAAATTAGTAAATACTGTTAGGAATATGCTCGCATATACTGGAAAATACAAAGGTAAACCTGTAACAGTATTTTCTTCTGGAATGGGTATGCCAAGCATGGGAATTTATTCTTATGAATTATTTAAATTCTATAATGTACAAAAAATTATTAGAATAGGCTCTTGTGGTGCATATAACGAAAATTTAAACTTATTTGATACAATATTAGTAGACAAAAGTTATACAGAAGGAAATTTTGCTTTTGAATGGAGTGAAAAGGAATGTCATACTGCTGAGGCCAGCCAAAAACTTAATAAATTATTAGAAGAAACTGCGAAAAGAGTAAATATTCCTTATATAAAAGGTAATACTTTATGTAATGATTGTTTTTACCTAGATAATATAGACGCTTTTGTTAAAAGATTTCCAAAAGATTTAGATATAATAGCATGTGAAATGGAAGCTTTTGCTTTATTCTATATGGCAAAATATTTCAAAAAAGATGCCGCATGTTTACTTACTGTAGTAGACTCTTACTACAAAAAACAAGAAAGCACGTCAGAAGAAAGAGAACGTTCTTTAAATGATATGATTAAACTAGCTTTAGAAAGCCTATAGTAACCCAAACAAAAGGGACGGAAAATTTCCGTCCCTTTTGAGAACTAATTTTAGTTATTCTCGGAGCGTTTTAGGTATCTGGCTTTATTGGCCATTCCTCCTCTAATATGACGTTGGCTTTTATTGTACATAAGTACTTTTCTCACTTTTACGAACATCACATAATCCAATTCTCTCAATCTTTTCGTAACGTCTCGGTGTACAGTAGATTTTGATACTTCATAAACCTTAGCGACTTGTCTAACTGTGTAGCCATATCTAACCATATCAATGGCTTCTTTTATTGTCCGTTCCATACAGTTGCTTCTAGCCATTTTCGACACTCCTTTATAAAATTAATATAATTATTTTATATTATTTCCTAATATTTGTCAATTAAGAACTTTGCTTTTATAACCATTCTTTATATTTTTTAATATATGATTTTTTAATAATCGTAGCTAAGAAACAATACAATATTGGTACCAATAATATAACAGAGAAATATACAAATGGTATTGGAACTAAGCCAATATATTTACCTAATGATGTAAATGGTATTATTATAGCCACAATACTTAAGCCTATTGAAGTAGCATAAACAGGTTTTGATGCATTACTTTGTATAAAAGGTGTTTTAGCTGTTCTTATAATATGCAACCCAACTAAGTTAGAAATTACTCCATAAGAGAACCAAATAGATTGAAATAATGCTGCATCTGGAAGCCTTAGATCAAATCCAAACCACAAAATCGCGAATATCATTAAATCGAATATTGAACTTGCAGGGCCCATCCATAACATAAATCTTTTTAAACTTTTTATATTCCATTCTCTTGGTTTTTCTAAATATTCTTTATCCACATTATCATATGGTATAGAAAGTTGTCCTATATCATAAATTAAACTTTGTACCAATAATTGAATTGGTGTAATTGGAAAAAATGGTAATAATATGCTTGCTATTAATACAGAAAGTACTTCCCCAAAGTTAAAACTTACTGCCATTTTAATGTATTTTAATAAATTTCCAAATGTTTTCCTTCCTTCAATTACTCCATCAGTAAGAACATCTAAATCTTTTTGTAATAATATAATATCTGCAGTTTCCTTAGTTATATCTACAGCAGTATCTACAGATATTCCCACTTCTGCATTATGCATTGAAGGTGCATCATTTATTCCATCTCCCATGTATCCTACAACATTTCCTTCTTCTTTTAATAACCTTACAATTCTAGCTTTTTGTATAGGAGAAAGTTTAGCATATACATTTGTTTTCTTTAGATGTCTTTTTAATGCTGTATCTGATAATTTTTCTACTTTATTACCTAAAATTATTTTATCTGTATTTATATTTACTTTATTACAAATTGCTTTAGTTACATATTCATTATCTCCAGTAAGAACAATTACTCTAATTCCATCTTTATTTAATCTTGCAATTGCATCTTTAGCACTTTCTTTTGGTGGATCTAAAAATCCTATAAATCCTATTAGAACCATTTTAGATTCATCTTTTACTGAAAAATGTTCTATTTTATCAATATCATTTTTTTGACAAACAGCTACAACTCTTAATCCCTGTTTATTCAATTCTTTTGTAATAGCCAAAATATTTTGTTTTATTTCTTTGTTAATTTCAGATATTTGGCCTTTATAGTCTACAAATGTACAAATGCTTAGTATTTCTTCTACTGCTCCCTTTGTAATTAGTTGTTTTTTCTTTCCATCAGAAACAATTACGGAAAGCCTTCTTCTAGAAAAATCAAAAGGTATTTCATCTATTTTTTCATAATTTTCTTCAATTCCCTTTAGTTCAGTTCTTTTTGTTCTTGCTATAACAGCTTCATCAATATTTCCTTTTAATCCAGTTTGAAAATATGAGTTTAAAAATGCATGTTTTAAAACTCTCATATCTTCTTCTCCCTTTATATCTAAGTATTTTTCTAATACAATTTTATCCTTTGTAAGAGTTCCAGTTTTATCTGTACATAAAATATTCATCGCTCCAAAACTTTGAATACTATCTAATCTTTTGACTATAGTTTTCTTTTTTGACATTCTAGTTGCACCTTTAGCCAAACTAGACGATAAAATAACTGGCAATAATAATGGAGTAATTCCTATAGCAATAGCTACAGCAAAAGTAAATGCTGTAATAGTTCCATGTTTAGCTGCATTTACAATAAATGTAATAGGTGTAAGAACTAACATAAACCTTATTAACAATTTACTAACATTTTCTATTCCTTTTTGAAAATTTGTTTTAGGTTTTTCATCAGTTATATTATCTGCAACTTTTCCAAAATATGTGTTATCACCTGTTCTAAAAACTATTCCTCTTGCAGATCCACTCATAACATTTGTCCCCATAAAACAAATAGTGTCTAAATCTGTTATATCTTCAATTTTTCCATTTTTCTCAGATTCTGAAACTTTTTTTACAGAATCGCTTTCTCCTGTTAAGGATGATTGAATAACATATAAGTCTTTTGCTTCTATTATTCGTAAATCTGCTGGAATTAGATCTCCTGCTGATAAAATTACTACATCTCCTACTGTAATATTTTCAGTTAAAATTTTTACCTCTTTCCCATTTCTCAATACAGTTGTTTTAACAGAAACTAAATTTTTTAATTTTTCTGCAGCCTTGTTTGATCTATATACTTCAAAAAATTCTAAAAAAGTACTTGCGGTTATTAAGATTAATATTACTATTATATTAGCATAATTGGGCGGATTTGAAATGATTACATCTGTATAGAATAATACTAATATTATCCCTAATAAAATTAAATTAAATGTACTAAATAAACTTTCTAGTAAATAGTTGTACCATTGTTTTGGCTTTTTTTGCTTTAAAATATTTTTTCCATATTTCTGTAAATTATTTTTTACTTCATTCGAGTTTAGACCTCTTTTTTTAAAATTATTATCTTTTAAAAACTCTTCAACAGAGCTTGTACATTCTTTCTCGTACATAAAATTCCCTTCTTTCGTGCAACAATCTGACTATATATTATCATAAGTTACACAAAAATACTATTATTATTTTATTTTTATTAACTAAAATAAATTATTTTAGTTGTAGGAAAATATTTATTAAGTAATTTTCTTATATATTCTTCTCCTATTTTTCTTTGTTCTTGCTTATACGTATATTTTCCTCTTCCCCTACCAGTCATTAATTCATTATTATATAAATTTATGGCACTAGGAAATGCTTCTTCATTAATTTTTCTATGAATATAACTATATGTCATAAATATAACTTCAAAAAATAAATCTTTTTTTACATCATCAGATAAAGTTTCATTTAAATATATAATTAATTCCTCATATAGTTTTTCCCAATTATCTACAAATATAACTGGAGCTATTAAAATTCCTACTTTATAACCTGCACTTTTTAGTTTATTTATTGCCTCTACCCTTTTTTCCAATGGCGATGTACCCATTTCTACTTTTCTAATAATTTCAGAAGGGTTTACACTCATTCTTATAATTACTCTGTCTTTCCCAGAAAGATCCAATAAATCATCTACCATATCAAACTTTGTAGGAAATGTAATATATCCTTTTTTGGATTTTTTAAAATTTTCAATTGTCCATACCAAATTTCCTGTAATAGAATTTTCCAAAATCAAATCACTATTACTACCGATTTCAAAAACTAACTCTTTTTCACTTTCATTAGAAACTTTAATAATTTTATTTAACATTTCTTCCCTATTTACAAATAATCTCAAATATGAACATTTGTTATAATTGCACACTAAATAACAATATAAACACATTGCAGTACAACCAGAAGAAGTATATGGAACCAGATAATCCGATATTTTATTATTTGGCACAAATTTATGAGTTTTTCTTATTCCAATTATAATATTTCTTTTCATTTTAGGGAAATCTTTATTCTCTTTTTTTCTCATTTCTTCAATATTATTGTGATTCTCTATAACAAACTGTGGAACATCTTTATATTTTTCTAGCAACTGTTTTCCAAGTTCGTATTCTTTTACTTTTTCTTCATAATACATTCCACTTGGTTTAAAATCTCTCATTCTATTGGCTCCTTATGCATTTCTTTTACATTATTCCTTTTTTGTATTATATCCTTGTATATAAATTTTATTCTATAGAAGAAAATATTTATTTCAACATAAAGTTTTATTTATCTGAATAATTATAAATAGGTGAAAAATTATGAAATTTTTATTTATATCATTTAAAAGAAATATTTTACCATTAATCTTTGTTTTAATAGCATTTTTTTTAGTAATATTTTCTAAAACTAATTTAACTGCTGCAACTAATGGTTTAAAATTATGGGCAACTTGTGTTGTTCCATCTTTGTTTCCTTTTTTCGTTATAACAAACCTATTATCACATACTAAAGTAGTAAAAATTGTAGGAAAATTATTAGATAAACTTATGCGTCCACTTTTTAATGTGCCTCGGAGTTGGAGGTTTTGCATTCATCATGGGACTAATTAGTGGTTATCCAGTTGGAGCAAAAATTGTTTCTGATTTTAGAAATGATAAGCTAATTTCTAAAGATGAGGGCGAAAGAATGCTAGCTTTTACTAATAACTCTGGTCCATTATTTATTCTAAGTAGTGTTGGAATTAGTTTATTTGGAGATACAAAAACAGGTTTACTTTTACTTAGTACACATATTCTTTCTTGCATTACAGTAGGTATAATCTTAGGAATATTCTCTAAGAAAGTAAAAATCAATTACACATACCGTGAAAATTTACAAGAAGAAAATTCTAAAAATGTAACACTAAAAAACTTAGGGGAAATATTGGGTAATAGCATAAATAACAGTATTTCTACTATTCTCTTAATAGGGGGATTTGTTGTTATTTTCTCTGTTATTATTTCAATTTTAAATCAAGTTCATCTATTAGACTTTTTGAGTAAATTCTTTACACCTTTGCTTAATATATTAGGTTTTGATTTACAATTTTCCAAACCTATTTTATCTGGAATACTAGAACTTACAAATGGAGTAAATTTAGTTGCTGGTGTTCATATTAAAGCAATATCTCAAAATGTAATATTATGTGCATTTTTACTTGGTTTTGGAGGTCTTTCTGTATTACTACAAGTTTTTAGTATTGTAGCTAAAACAGATTTATCAATGAAAAAATATCTTATTGGTAAATTTTTGCAAGGTATTTTTGCAGCTTTTTATACATTCTTAGCATTAAAATTTATACCTTTTATTAATTTAGATTTAGTAGAAACATCTAATTTATTAAACAATTCACTTACAACCACAAACCCTCTATATACATTTTTTTATAATTTTCGGAATCTTTACAATAAGTATATTTGTTCTTCTGATAATTTTTAATATAGTAAAAAAAATTAGAAAAAAATTATACATTAATAATTAATATGTATAATTTAAAATATATTTGAATATGTTTTATTAAATTAATATTTAGGAGTTGATTATATGGATAGAGATAATACAAACAATTTTTATGGTATGCCACCATTTAATTATGATGTTAATTTTGATAATAACATGAATGATAACCCAATGTTTAATCCTATAGCACAATATGAGCAAGCATATATGTACTATAGATATATGACGCAAGCTGTTGAGTATAAAATTAAGTGTAAAGAATACGAAAAGCTTTGTAATTCTTCTAATAGTAGAAATGAGAACAGTAGAAATACTAGAGAATAATTTGTTAAATCTATTAAATAACAAAGGAAGAAGTTTTTCCAATGACAACATGTCTTGCTTTAATTATATTACGGTATAATTTTTGCTTTATCGTTTTGTTTGCTAGTAGTTATTTGCCATAAGTGTAAATATTCTGTTACATATCAATCGACGAAACGAAAATTAGAGATTTATCCCAATAGCAGAGATAAAACTCATAAAAAAAACAACACACAAATAAGGGCGTTAGCTCTTATTCTTTTTTTATTATATTAATATATTTTATATTTTTGTGTCAATTATTATCACAAAAAATTTACAAATGTAATGTTTTTGTAAATTCTATTTATGCAAACGTTATTTTTATGTAATGATTATATTCACTTTACAATTAATGTCTTTTAATCTTACAAATTGCTTTTAACTTTTTACTTGTCGATTTTTTAGTTTTCGTTATAACCTTACTGTCTCTAAAGAACTTTGCAGTACATTTTGTTCTTTTATGCTTTACATATAATACATTTGGTTATATAATATTTTATATGATTTTGAAAGAATAGTTTTTTTGAATATATTAAAAGAACTAAGAATAGAACAAGAACTATTACAATCGGATATATCTAAACTTATCAATAAAAACGAAAGAGAAGTGGGCCTTTATGAAACTGGAGAAAAAGACATGAATACAGAAACTTTAGTATTTTATCCAGCTTTTCTAATGTATCAATAGACTACTTACTTGGCAAATCTAACATACGCAATCCAGAGAAAGCACAAGAAGATCCTCTAGGACTTGCCAAAATAGGTTTTAGTATGGATAACTATACTCCCCTATTGAAAACCAAAAGAAGAAATAAGGGGCTTGTTGGAAGTAATATTAAAAGATAATAAGGAGGATAAGTAAATGGCCGAACTAGATAAAAAGAAAATAATTGATAATAAGAATGAGGCAATAAACAAAATAAACGAATACTTGGATAATTGTATTATTCAAGATGACACGCATGCCAAAAAAGCCAATTTTCTTTCATATTGGTTAAAGGACTATTTTAGATATATAGAGCAGGAAGAAACTTTTAATAGTTCTTATTTGAAAGAATATTCCCTAGGCGATATTATTAAAGTGAATTTGGGTTTCAATGTTGGAAATGAAGAAGGTGGCTTACATTATTGTGTTGTCTTAGATAAGAAAAATGCAAAATCTTATTCAACATTAACTGTTGTACCTCTATCTTCTTTTAAAGATACAACTAAAAAAAATAAAACATCGGTATTATTAGGTAATGAAATTTATGAGAACTTAACTATTAAATGTCAACATTTAATAAAGGACTGTGCAAGCAAAGTTCTTCTATTTGGGCAAGAAATAGACTCTTTATATGATTTACCTGAAGATACAGAAGATGCAAAAATAATTAAAGCATTTAAAATTGATACAGCAAAAAACAATAAGGAAAAAATTATAGAACAATTGGCCTTAGTAAAGAAGATTGCTAAAGAATTATCGGAAATGAAAGCTGGAACAATTGCATTAGTAAATCAAATTACTACAATTAGTAAACAACGTATATATAATCCTAAAAAAGATTTAGATATTCTTTCTGGAATTAAGTTATCAGATGAAAAAATGACTTTAATTGATGAAAAAATAAAAAAATTATATATACATTAGTATATTTTTCTTGACTACGAGCATAATATTTAGTATAATGTATTTAGAATACGTTGCTGTGTAATACTTAGTTATTATGTACAGCATTTTAAAGAATACGTTATAAGACTTCGTAGCAATACGAGGTCTTTATTTTTTATAGAAGATTAACAAATGAAATTAGAAAATTTATATGATTTAGCAACTGGTCGTCTTAGACAAGGATAACTTCTTGCATTAAACTGGGAGAATAAGACACTAAACGTTAATAAAAGTGTTACGGAAGTACATATATATGAAGGTAAAAATAATAAACATGCAGAAACAATATTTCAAATCCCTAAAGCTCAAACTCTTTTAGAATTATTCCTTATTTCTATACCAGATGTGTTAAATATGTGTTAAATGATAAAATAGCATATCTCAAATCTATTGAAATATGCTATTTTCAGCTATTTTATATTTTTTGGTAGCGAGAAATGGATTCGAACCATCGACCCACTGGGTATGAACCAGTTGCTCTAGCCAACTGAGCTATCTCGCCATAATGCTCTAAACGCAGTTATTATTATAAACTCTTTTCTTATATTTGTCAAGAAAAATTTGCACTTTTTATGAGTATTTCCCAAAAATTTAATGTATGTTTGTTATATAAAAGGACTGAGCCAATTACTATTTTTCCGATCCCTGTATCTTTTTTATTAAATTTCATTATAGAAAGCAATCTACAAAAATTTTGTGTTTCATTTAGTCCTTGTAATTCTTAAAAAGCTGGTATTCCATTTCGGAATATCAGCTTTCTTTATATTAATATTATGCTCTTTCTTTTTCATCATTTTCTCTCTTTTTAGCAGGTGTCTTTTTCTGTTTAATAGGTTGAACTTTAACATTTTCTACTATTTTACCATTTTTTGACTTACTAATAGATTTACCAAAATGATTATTAATGTCATTATCTATTTTTTCTCTGGATTTTAAAAGCTCACTAACTATTGGTTCTTTAACATCTCCTGCTAATTCCACATCAGTATAGTCTGGGCCTAGTGTTTCATTCCAAAATTTTCTTATTTTTTCTATAATTTTCATTTAATTTAACCTCTTTAATCCTATAAACTTATTTTTATACATTATTATCTTAACATAATTTTATAGAAAAAGCAAGTTTTAACTCATATAATCTCTTAGTTTCTTACTTCTACTAGGGTGCCTTAATTTTCTAAGAGCTTTTGCTTCTATTTGTCTTATTCTTTCTCTAGTTACATCAAACTGTCTTCCAACTTCTTCTAATGTTCTTGCTTTACCATCTTCCAAACCAAATCTTAACTTTAATACCATTGCTTCTCTTGGTGTCAATGTATCCATTACTTCTTCTAATTGCTCTCTAAGAAGTGTATGAGCAGCTGAATCTTGTGGTGCTGGGCTATCTTCATCTTGTATAAAATCACCTAAATGACTATCATCTTCTTCTCCTATTGGAGTTTCTAAAGATACTGGATCTTGTGCTATCTTTTGTATTTCCATTACTTTTTCAACACTTATTTCCATTTCTTTTGCAATTTCTTCTGGAGTAGGTTCACGTCCATTTTGTTGTAATAATTGTCTAGATGTACGAATTAATTTATTTATAGTTTCTACCATATGAACTGGTATTCTTATTGTTCTAGCTTGGTCTGCTATTGCTCTTGTTATTGCTTGTCTAATCCACCAAGTTGCATAAGTACTAAATTTAAATCCTTTATTATAATCGAATTTTTCTACTGCTTTTATAAGCCCCATATTTCCTTCTTGTATTAAATCTAAAAATAGCATACCTCTTCCAACATATTTTTTTGCAATACTTACAACAAGCCTTAAGTTTGATTCTGCCAATTTTTGTTTTGCTTCTTCATCTCCCTCAATAATTCTTTGTGCTAAATCAGCTTCTTCTTCATAAGTAAGTAGTGGTATTTTACCAATTTCTCTTAAATACATTCTAACTGGATCATCTACACTAACTCCTTCTAAATTAGTTACATCCATGTCTTCTAATTTTATTTCTTCTACATTTTCCAAATCTTCTACATCTGGTTCATCTAAATCATCATGTAAATCAACACCTAAATCTTCAAAAGCATCAAATACTTTATCTATTTCTTCTGGATTTGTATCATCTAATTCTGTAGCTAATTCTCCATAAGTTATTTTTCCACTTTCTTTTGCTTTTTCTAGAATTTTTTGTACTTTTTCTTCTGTAATTTTTTTATTATTTTCTTCTACATCTTTTTTTATGTCTTCTTTTTTATCAATTATTTCAGATTTTTCTGACTTTTTCATTTTTATACCCCCTACTTAACTTTGGCTAATTTCAATATAACATCATTTAATTGGATTTCTAGTTGTTTTACTTCATCATTTGATAAATTTGACGTATTTTCTAGTTGTTTTAAAATGTTATTTCTAGTAGAAATTAACTTTTCTTTATTATATACACTAAGTAAATCTTCAATACATTTATCTATATCTGATATTCCAAAATCTTCTGACATAATTCCAGATAAATAATTTATAATTTCTTCTTCTTCAAATAAATCCAGAATATTAGAATCAATATTTTTTTCATATTGTTCATATATCTTAGAAATAATTTTTTTATTTATACCAGCTTTAATATCATTTATAAGTATATTATCTTTTATTTTTTCATATGATTCTTTTGGATAATTTACTAATATATATATAACCATTTTTTCTCTTTTTATTATGGATTCATCAATTTTTTCTACATTTTCTTGTTTTATTAAATTCTTTATTGGTGTCATTTCTACTTTTCTAATATTATTATTTTTATTATATTTTAATTTGTTTATTTGACCATATATTGCTTCTTTAGAAATACCATAATCTTCAGATATTTTGCTTACATACAATTCTTCTTCTATATTATTATCTACTTTAGATATTATTTTAGCAATTTCATTTAAAAATTTAATTTTATCATTTATATTTTCAATATTTAAATCTTGTTTTAAAATTTTAACTTTAAACTCTACTAATGAGATAGCAGAATCTACACATTTTTGAAATCTTTCTGGACCATATTTTATAACAAATTCATCTGGATCTTTTGCTCCATATATCTGAAGCACACGTACATCGCATCCCATATTTTGAAGTATATCTAATCCTCTTAGAGTAGCTGCTTGTCCTGCACCATCTGCATCATAACCAATTATTACTTGTTCACTATTTTTTCTAAGAAGTCTTCCTTGTTGCTCTGTTAAAGCAGTTCCAAGAGATGCAACTACATTTGTAATTCCTCTTTGATAAAGTGAAATTGCATCCATATATCCTTCAACAATTATAATTTTTTTAGTATCTCCTTTTTTGGCAATATTAAGCCCAAATAGATTTCTACCTTTGCTATATACAATATTTTCTGGTGAATTAATATACTTTGGTTTACTATCATCTAAAACTCTTCCGCCAAAGGCAATAAATTTCCCAGTACTATCTTGTATTGGTATCATTAATCTCTTTCTAAATCTATCTATATATCTTCCATTTTCAGCTTTATTTACTAAACTAGATGCTAGTATTTCTTCCTCAGAATATCCTTTTGATTTTAATAATCTATATAATTCATCAAATGTACCAGAATATCCAATTAAAAATGATTTTAAAGTTCTATTATCCAATTTTCTCTTTTTTATATATTCTTGTGCTTCCTTTGATGTTGGTTTATATAAATTTTCATGATAAAATTTTGCTGCTATTTCATTGATTTGATACACTTTAGATTTTAGAATTGCTCTTTTATTATCTTGATAACTACTATCTAAAGTTGGAAGTTGTATGTTGACTCTATTAGCTAATAATTCTATAGTTTCTTTAAAATCTATATTTTCAATTTTACTGACAAAATGTATAACATTTCCACCAACTCCACAACCAAAACAGTGAAATATTTGTTTATCTGGTGAAACAGAAAAAGAAGGTGATTTTTCTTTATGAAATGGACATAATCCAAAAAAGTTTCTACCGCTTCTTTTTAAAATTACATATTGTGATATTACATCTACTATATCATTACTACTTCTAACTTCTTCAATTAATTCTTCACTATATCTAACCAATTTTTTCTAACCTTTCTATCATATATTTATTTTATTCGACATAAAGCCTTCAATTCCTTCTTATGCACTGACATTTTTTTCCTATACAATAAGAACAGCCGCATTCTTAAAAGAATACGACTTTTCATCTATTAATTTTATAAATTTTCACTTGTTCCTGTTCCATTATATGGTATAAATTTGTTAACAATATCTTGATTAACATCTATATTTTCTTGTGGTAATTTATATTCATCAAATGATATATTTATTTTATTCTCCACTAATTTTTCTACTTCTTCTTGTGAAGCATGTTCTGCTAAAACTAATTCACTTACTAGAATTTGTTTAGCATTATTTAGCATCTTCTTTTCACCTGTTGATAATCCTTTTTCTTTTTGTTTAAAACTTAAGTTTCTAACTACATCTGCGACTTCATATATATTTCCACTTTTCATTTTTTCCATATTATCTCTGTATCTTTTATTCCAATTCTGAGACATTTCTGTTTCATTTTCTCCTAATACAGACATAACTTTTGAAGCTTCTTCTTTATCAATTATATTTCTAACACCAACTTCTTCTGCTTTATCAGTTGGTACCATAACTTTTACCTCTCCCGGCATTTTTATAATATAATAATTTTGTTTTTCTCCCAATATGTTTTTTTCCTCTATTGCATCTATTGTTCCTGCGCCATGCATTGGATACACTATTTTGTCGCCTATATTAAACATATTAGTCCTCCTTTCTAAAGTATAATTTTCAATATATGAAGTTAAAGAAAGGGTTTGTTTCTCTTTTTCAACTACATTACTATTATACAACAAAAAATGGTAAAAGTCAAAACTTTTACCATTCCATTTTATGTATAATTTGCCTAAAATCCTTGTGTACGAGTTGTTACAAAATTTTAATTTTTTTTATCGGTCGAACCAAATCCTCCAGTTCTTTTTCCTTCTGCATTATCATCATCTGTTATTAAATATTTTTGAAAGATTACTTGTCCAATTATATCTCCTTTTTTTACTTCTATATCATGATCTTGGAAATTAAAATATTGGAAATAAAAATGTCCATCATTTGATTCATTTCCATAATAATCAGCATCTATTACACCAATACTATTTGCCATAACAAAACCTTTTTTTGGTCCACTACTTCTATTAACTAACATATACCATTCATCATCTTGGCAATATGCTTTTAATCCTGTTGGAATTAATGTAGGTTTTATTCCTGGTTTATAACTTGGTATAATAACATCTTCTGCCGCTTCTATATCATATCCTGCAGCATGTTTAGTTTTTCTTACTGGTAAATTTATTCCTTTATTTTCCCATCCTTTTGCGATTTCAAATCCTCTTTTCTTTTCCATTTATATCATCCTTTCAATTATTACTACAGGCACATTATATTATAATCTAAATTTTTGTCAATAGAAAATTAGAAGAAATAATATTTACTTTCATTCTTATTTTATTTGTAACTTGTAGTAACTCCCATTTACATAATTTCATATTATACATTAGGTGATTTTATGAAAACTATACCTTTATCCAAATTAGAACTTAATTCAAAAGCTATTATTAAAGAAATAAATTGCTGTAACAGCATAAAACGAAGATTACTAGATTTAGGATTAATAGAAAATACCGAAATTACTCCTGTTTTTCAAAACATCTCTGGAGATCCAATAGCATATGAAGTTAGAAATATAATTCTTGCAATAAGAAAGCAAGATGCAGAAAAAATTTTGGTTTTACCAATCTAATTTTCCATATGAATATTAGTTTGTTAAAAACAAAGTTGTTATTTTGTGTTTTTTGTATTATAATTACAAAAGAAATGAGGTTAATTATGAAAAAATATATAGACTTACGAAATACCAAAGATTATTCAGAATTAAAATATGCAGCAAGCATTATAAAAGAAGGAGGATTAGTTTTATTTCCTACAGAAACGGTTTATGGATTGGGCGCTAACGGACTTTCTCCTGTAGCAGTAAAAAAAATATATGAAGCTAAAGGTAGAAAGTCCGATAATCCTTTGATATTACATATTGCTAATCTTAACATGTTAGATAGGATTGCAAAAAATATATCTGAATTAGAATATAAATTAATAAAAAGTTTCTTTCCTGGTCCTTTTACTTTAATTCTAACAAGAACTGAAAACGTTCCAAATGAAGTTACTGCTGGATTAGAAACTGTTGGAATAAGAATGCCAAGTAATGAAATTGCAAATAAACTTATTTCTTATGCAGATGTTCCTATTGCAGCACCTAGTGCCAATATTTCCGGAAAGCCTAGTGGAACAAATGTGCAAGATATATTTGGTGAATTATCTGAAAAGGTAGATTGCATTGTAGATGGAGGAAATACAGATGTTGGTCTAGAATCCACAGTAGTAAGAGTAATTAATGATATTCCTACTATCTTAAGACCTGGAAAAATTACTCCAGAAGATATAAAAAATGTGGCAGGAAAAGTTAATATAGATAAACATATATTTTCAAAATTAAGTTCTGATGAAAAAATTTTGTCTCCTGGAATGAAGTACAAGCATTATGCTCCAAATAGTAAATGTGTTTTAGTATATAGCAAAAATAATAATTTACTAAAAAATAAAATTAAAGAAATATCAGATTCATATAAAATGCCAATTATATTATCTAGAACTGAAAATATAAATCAATATGGAAATAAAGTAGTTATAGATATTGGCTCTGATGTAAATGAGATTGCAAGAAATATTTTTTCAGTTCTAAGAAAAGTTGATAAATTTAATCCAGATATTGTTATTATAGAAGGTGTTGATCCACAAGGACTTGGTTTAGCTATTATGAATAGATTAATAAGGGCTTGTGAATATAATTATATTGAAATAGTATAGAAAATTTTTATTCATTTCTATACTATTCTTTTTTAAATAAATGATACTAAATTCCATACTGCTGTAGTGATAATACAAATTATAACTCCACATATTGTAGGAAGTAAAAATCCTAATATACTCCATTTTATATTTCCTGTTTCTTTTTTTATTGTAATTAATGTAGTAGTACATGGAAAATGTAAAAGAGTAAATATCATTACATTTATTGCAGTTAAAAGTGTCCAACCATTTTGTATTAAAATTTGACCTATTGTCATTGTATTTTTTAAATCAACTAGTGTTCCGCTTCCCATATAGCACATAAGTATTATAGGTAGCACTATTTCATTTGCTGGTATTCCTAATATAAATGCAGTAAGTATATATCCATCTAATCCCATTATTCTTGCAAATGGTTCCAAAAAATTTGCTATATATGTTAATATACTTATATTCCCTATACTTATATTTGCAAATAGCCAAATTACTAGTCCTGCTGGTGCAGCAACCAAAATTGCTCTTCCTAATACAAATAAAGTTCTATCAAATATAGAATGCACTAGTACTTTTCCTATTTGTGGTTTTCTATATGGAGGCAATTCTAATATAAATGAAGAAGGAACTCCTTTTAAAATAGTTTTTGACAAAATTTTAGAAATTAATATTGTCATGAAAATACCTAATAATATTACCAATAATACTACTATTGTAGAAATAATTGAGGAATACTTTCCAGCAAACAATCCTCCAATAAATATTGTTGAAATTGTTATCAAAAAAGGAAATCTTCCATTACATGGTACAAAAGCATTTGTAAGTACTGCTATTAATTTCTCCCTTGGTGAATCTATAATCCTACATCCTGTAACCCCAGCAGCATTACATCCAAATCCCATACACATAGTAAGTGCTTGTTTTCCAGAACTACCTGCTTTTCTAAAAAACTTATCTAAATTAAATGCTAATCTTGGTAGATATCCTAAATCTTCTAAAATTGTAAATAAAGGAAAAAATATTGCCATTGGTGGAAGCATAACAGCTATAATCCAAGTTAGGGTTTTATATACACCATCAATTAATACTCCTTTAAGCCAATTTGGTGCTGAAAAATAGTCAAATAAATATACAATTTTTTCTTGTAACCATCCAAATAATTGAGATAACCATTGCGAAGGATAATTTGCTCCTATAATGGTAATCCAAAAAATAACTCCTAGAAATAACAACATAAGTGGTATTCCCAATGTCTTAGATGTAAGTATTTTATCTATTTTTCTATTTTTTAAATTATAGTTTTTATTTTCTAAAGTTATTACATCTTTTGTAACATTTTCAGTCATAAATATAATACTAGAAATTAATTTATCTTTTATGTTTTCTTCACTAATTCCATTATTTTGTAGAATATCTTGTACTTTTTGTTTTTCTTCATTTAATTCTTTATTATTTAATATTTTTATTTTAAAATTTTCTTCTATAGAATTTAAAATTTTTACATCTCCATCTATTATTTTCAAACAAATCCATCTAGCAAGACTTTTATCTTTTTTCAAAAGCATTTTTTCTATTTTTTCTTCTAAGATTTCCACACTTTGTTCAATAGCTGGTAAATATTTTATTGTTTTTGGTTTTGGTACTATTTCTCCATTACACACTTTTTGTACCTTTTGCATTAATTTATTCAAAGTTTTCTTTTTTCTTGCGATCGTTCCAACTACTGGCACACCAAGTCTTTTTTCTAATTCTTCTAGATCTATACTTATACCTTTCTTTTTGGCTTCATCTAATAAATTAACACATACAACTATCTTATCAGTTATTTCCATTATTTGATACACTAAATTTAGATTTCGCTCCAAAGAAGTTGCATCTAAAATTACTACAGTTGCATTTGGATTTCCAAAGCAAATATAGTTTCTAGCAATTTCTTCTTCCTCTGAATTAGACATAATAGAATATGTACCTGGTATATCAACTAATAAAAAATTATTTTTATTATATTTACACTCTCCTATTGCATTAGAAACTGTTTTACCAGGCCAATTTCCTGTATGCTGATGCATTCCTGTTAATGCATTAAATATTGTAGATTTTCCTACATTTGGATTTCCTGCTATTGCAATAGTAAAGTCACACATTTTAGCAATATTATTCACATTTTCATGAAAAATATTTTTACCTGTTGATGTATTAGTAAGTCCCATATAATCCTCCTAATATTAGTATATTTTATTATATGAACTTACTAATATATTTGATATATCAAATAACTAAATTATATTTTCTTAATAAAAATACAGTATTTTTTCGTTACTAGATAATGGTTTTTAACAAAATAAAAGAGCTTTCATTAGAACGAAGGCTCTTTTAATAATCAGAATGCAAATATTTTTTTC
>CAJFUM010000007.1 GCA_904420285.1 uncultured Clostridia bacterium
AGAAATAATAGTTAAAAAGTTGGAGGAAAAAATGAAATTTTTTGAAAATAAAAAAATTTGGAAGAAAATAGTAATAATGCTCCTTTTCATAATGTTTTTCCAATTTGCATTAACAATTACACCAGTAATGGCAGCAGAAGATGAGGATGAAGGGGACACAAGTTTTGGAGGAATCTTAATAAGTCCAATAATGTCATTAATAGTGGGAATAGGAGATCGGCATAAATAATTTGATACATAAATTTATTATGGGGCAGAATGATAATCTAATTAGAATACAATTATCTGTAACATTCTGGGAAAGATTACTTCGTGTATTAGTAGTAGTAGCATGTGCAGTTCTAGCTTATTGGGCTTTTGGAGCGTTAGCTGCAATTGCAGCTACATTGGGAGCACTTCTAACCACACTAGCAGTAGTTGGAATGGCACCTATGATTATAAGCGTAGTAATTCCAGCGGCGGCAAGTGGTGTAAATACTGTTACAACCAAATTAGCTACAGTATATGCGAATAATGATCAATATCCAAATGATTTAGTCTTACCTATATATTCAATATCCCCAGAAGAAATATTTAAAGGTCAAATATTGTTACTAGATATAGATTTTTTTAATCCAGTAGAAGAAGTTTTTGTGCAAACAGACAAAGTAGATTCAGATGGAAATGTGATTGGAGATGGAAATCCATATAGTCTTAAAACTTATCCAACAGATGAAGAATTAAATGAAGCATTAGCAGATGACGAAAGGGTAAGAAATTATTACTATATAGATGAAAATGGACAAAAGGTGATAACTTCTAAGCAGAATACATCATTAGATTTACAGCAATTAGTTAGTCAGTGGTATTCAGCAATAAGAAATATAGCAATAGTGTTATCTATGTCTGTACTATTATATATAGGAATAAGAATGATGTTATCAACAGTAGCACAAGATAAAGCTAAATATAAACAAATGCTTATGGATTGGCTAGTTGGTATATGTTTATTATTCTTTATGCATTATATAATGGCATTTTCAATATCTATAGTTAAAGAATTAACTAAAGTTTTGACTATTACTAATACAGAAGAAAATGGATATGCGGTTGTATTAGAATTAGACGAAGCTGGGAAAATAGAGAAGAAAGTAAAAGAATTAGGATTACAAGAAACAATATCTAATGGAACAGTGGTATGGCCAACTAATTTAATGGGTCAATTGAGGATACAAGCACAATTAAGTTATGGAGATGCTTCTTTTATAGGATATGGATTATGCTATTTTATATTAGTATTATTAACAATTTTCTATATATTTATATATTTAAAAAGGGTATTGTATATGGCTTTTCTTACAATGATTGCCCCATTAGTAGCATTGACATATCCAATAGACAAGATAAATGATGGACAAGCACAAGCTTTTAATAAATGGTTAAAGGAATATATTTTCAATTTACTTATACAACCACTACACTTGTTAATATATACAGTTTTAGTAACATCAGCATTTGACTTGGCTGGAAAAAATCCAATATATGCAATTGTAGCAATAGCATTCTTAATACCTGCAGAAAAATTAATGCGTAGTCTATTCGGATTTGAAAAAGCAAGTACACCAGGAAGTTTGGCAGCTGCAGCAGTTGGAGGATCTTTAATGAATCAAGGTCTACAAAAATTATTGCACAGAGGACCTTCAGGTTCTAAAGGAGATTCAGGAAAAGATGGCAATGACTCAGATTCAAATAATACTTTAAGAACAGCATATAAGGAAGATAGTGATCCAGATAATATAGATGAAGTAGCGGATGGAATAAGGACAAATAATATAGAAGGAGCAGAAGACGATGCAGAGACTCCTAGACAAATAGATTTACCACAAGGAAGTGATATGTTAGCAGGAAATAGTGCTATATTAAATTTACAAGAAGGAAATAATAGAGAAGAACAAGGAAATAATGGAAATGATGGAAATACTACAATTTCAACACCAGGAATAAGAATGGCAAATACTAGTTTGCAAAATAGCAGAAGTGTTGCTCCACAAGTGGCATTAAACATGGCGGGAAGAGCTAAAAGAAAAATAAAGAAGAGAGCATTAGGAGCAGGACAAGCATTACGTACAGGTGGTAAAAGTTTTGCTAGAAAGTATACAAGTAATTTAAAAAGTGGATTAAGGAAAACACCTAAAGCAGTGGCAGGAGCTCTAGCAGGTACGGTAGCAGGAGGAATAGCATTAGGAGCAGCAGTAGCTACAGGTGATCCTAGTAACGCACTAACCTGGACAGCGGGGGCTACAGCAGCAGGAGCAACATTAGGAGCTAAAGCAACAAATTCTTTAGGTGGACCAAAATCTGCTACAAGAATAGCAATGGAACAAGCTTTTTGGGGAGATGAATATGAAAAACGTGAAGCAGAGAAAAATCAAAAGAAATGGAAAAGAGATTCTGAGAATAAAGCAGCATTAGAAAAATATTTAGGCGAAAAAGAAGCAAAAAAATTATATGAAAATAAAGATGTTGATAAATTTTTGAAACAAGGAGTTACAGATCCAAAAGTAATGGCTGCAATGGTAAAAGCAATGCAAAAAGATGGTTCAAACTTTAATGAAATTTGTTTAGCTAATGAGGCAAGAAACTCATATGGAAATGGAAAGAGTAGATTAACAGGAAAAGTAACGGAGGAATTGACAAAGGATTATGCAGAACAATTTGAAAAAAGAGGAGTATCATCAGAAAATGCTAAGCGAAATGCAGAAAAAATCGTAGATAGAGTAAATTTAATAAATAAAATATATAGTGATTTATAAAGATTGATTGAGACTATATGATTATAATATTATAATCATATAGTTATTATAAAATATATAAAAAAGTAGACATATTTTTATAAATGATATTTATAAGATAGGAGAATCAAATATGAATAGATTTATAAGATGGTACAACCAAAACCAAAAAAGCTTCTGGAAGGTAATTGGAGTAATAATACTAATAATATTATTAATTCAATTAATAAATTATTATTTTAAAAGTGAAAATGAAAGAGAAAATAAAAAAATAGATAATACAAATCATAGTAATTCAATAAGTAACAAGTATAATAATTTGAGAGTAGATGATAAAAATTCAGTATTATCAGGAAACGAGATATCAAGTAGCCAAGAGGAACAAATAAATATAATAGATACATTTGTTGATTATTGCAATAAAGGAGAGGTAGAAAATGCATATCAATTGTTAACAGACGAATGTAAGCAAGAAATGTATCCTCAATTAGATAATTTCATAAACAGTTATTATAACGAAACTTTTGCAAATTCAGAAAAAGATGCATCAGTAGAAAATTGGACAGGTAATATTTACAAAGTTCAAATACATGAGAACATGTTAGCTACTGGTAAATATTCAAAAGAGACTACAAAGCAAGATTATATAACAGTAATAGAAACAGAAGATGAGCAATACAGACTAAATATAAATGGATATATAGAAAGAGATGAAATAAATAAGTCTAAAGAAGATAAGCAAATCAAAATGACTGTTAAGTACACAGACACATATATGGATTATGCAAAATATACAATAGAAATTACAAACAATTCAAATCAAACAATTTCACTAGATGACAGAGCAAATGTAGAATCAATGTACATAAGAGATGATAATGGAAATCATTATCCAGCATATACACATGAGATAAATAGTGCAGAGTTACAGGTAAGTCCTAGAGAAACAAAAGAAGTAACAATAAAATACTATAGTAAATATGGATCAACTAAAGACATAAACAGATTAGTTTTTTCAAAAATGATATTAAATTATGGAGCATATGAGATTTTCGAAAATAAGAGTTTATTTAACGATTATGGAGTATTTGAAATTGAAATATAATTATTGAAATTAAAAGGAGAAAGAAATGAATGATGATTTTCAAAAAGTAAAAAATCTAGTAAAAAATGTTTTTAAAGCTTATAAAAAGGTTATTATAGTAATAACTTTAATACCATTTATAGCAATAGCAGTTTTAGCAGCATCTGTATATCAAATTTTTAAACACGATGGAACATTTGATGAAGGAGACTGGGCTAATACTCAATTTGCAGCGAGTGAATATTCTGATAGTGTGAGCATTGATGAAAATGGTAATATCAACACAACAATGACAGCAGAAGCTTTGTGGCAAAAATTATTAGATGAAGATAGTAGAGTAGTATATTATTTGGACGGACCAGAAGAATTAGCAAAATTAATGAATGCACAATTGGTAACACAATATTTAGATACAAGAAAAGATCCAGATAAAGAAATTGATTGGGATAAAATAACAGATATAGATTCTACAGAAGTTCAAGGAATTATAAAATTAAAAAGAGCCACAGATGATGGACAAACTAAAACAATGACATATAAAGATCCAGAGACATTCCAATCATATATAGATAGTTATAATAGTTCAGGAAGTGAAAGTGATAGAGAAAGAGCTTTAAGTCATTTTACACTAGAGAAGAAAGTCACAGGAACAACAATTGGAGGAGAATTGCAAGTAATTAATGGTGTAGAGATGACAGAGTTAACAACTAGTGGAAGGGTAACATTTTATAATGGAGACGGTTCTCCAACAGAAGGAGGACCAGAAGATAGGCATGGTCAACCATTAGCTGATGGAAAATGTGCATCTAAAGAATTAGCACCAGATTATAGTGTAATATATATTGAAACTCAAGAATCAGGAGATACATCTTTTGCAAATGGAAAATTCTTCTATGTATGTGATACAGGAGGAGGATTACAAAGTAATCAAATAGATGTTTATGCTAATGTAAGTCAATCTGAAATGAATTCAGCGCCATATGGTTCATATAATAATGCGAAAATATATCTAGTTGAAGAAGATGTTACTTGGGAAGAATATCAAAGTAAATATTATAATAGGACTGTAGGAGATAATAGTACAACAGGTAATGTAGAAACAGGAATAGATGACAATATTGAAAATACAGGAGATCAATCTGGAAATAATACAACAAATGTAGATGAAGAGCATTCATTATATTGGCCAACAGATGGAACAAATATAACATCAGATTTTGGAAATAGAGATGCACCCGTAGAAGGAGCATCAACAAACCATAAAGGTGTAGATATAGGAGTAGGAGAAGGAACAAATGTATATGCTTGTGAAGACGGTACAGTAATAAATGCTGGAAACAGTGACTCAGCTGGTAAATGGATAGAAATAGACCATGGAAATGGATATACAAGTAAATATATGCATAATAGTGAATTAAAAGTATCAACAGGAGATGTTGTAGAAAAGGGACAATTGATAGCTCTGTCTGGAAATACAGGAAATTCTAGTGGACCACATTTACATTTCCAAATAGAATATAATGAAGAGCCACTAGATCCAATGTCATTTAAATATAATAATGGTTTAGGAACTGGTACAAGTGGATTTGGATATAATGAATTTAGTGGAGCGAATGCAACAGAAACAACTTATGTGGCCAAAGTTGCTACATGGACAGAAACAACAGAAACAGTAGAGACAAATGACCCAAATGTAGAAGCTTACTCAAACACTACATATAATATG
>CAJFUM010000008.1 GCA_904420285.1 uncultured Clostridia bacterium
AAATTAATAATATGCAAAATAAAGTTTCGTTTTTTTCAAATATTTGCTTCATAGTTTTACTCCAATCTTTTATATAAATTACTATTTAGATTTATAAACTATTTTTTAAATTTAAGCCTAATAATTGTAATTCAATATCAATTTTATTTACTTCTTCTTGTACTAGACTTAATTTTTTCAAATCTGTTTTACTTTTCTTGCATAATTCTCCAATAGTTTTAATACTGTTGATTTTTAATAATTCAATACAATTATTACTAATATCTAATCTATCTATACTTTGTTTGTTTAGTTTTTCGTCCATCTTTACCACCTTTATTATTTTTCCTTTATTTCTTTCATTTTGCATTATTTTATCATAATATTTAAAAAAAATAAAGTTTACAAATAATATGGGCAAAAAAAATAAAGGATACAGAATTTTACTTCCATATCCTTTTAGATTTATTAATTATAAATATATGAATCCATAATTAATATTATAATTATTTTTTTTAAGAATCAAGTCTAATTTAACAACCCGTTCTGGGTAATACCTCATCAACTTTAATTTCTTTATAATATGTTATTGTTGTCCATTCATCTTTATCTTCAACATAAGCATCATAATATGTTCCAGAAACCATTGTATGATTTGTAAATATAAATCCGTTTCCGAGTCCATCTAGCATATTACAGTATAGTATTGGGCTTTCTACTTCTTGAAAGCCTACTTTTACTGTTCCAAATCTAAATTCGTATTCTGTTACATATTCATCTTCAGCTAACTTTAATTCATTAAAGTTTAGTTCATAAATCTTTTGTGTATTTAATTTATCTTTAAATAAGATATATTTGTCTGATTTATTAGTTTTATAATATACTGCATATTCTAAATCTTCGTTCCAAGTACCAGTATAAATTTTATCTATTCTTACTGCCTCTGTTGGTAATGTATCTCTCCAAGTGAAATTATCTAGTGGTACATTAGAATTATTTTTTATATTATTAAAATTATAGAAGATATTATCTTTACTTTGTGTTTCAATAAATCCTTTCTTCTCTATTTCTACATCAATATCTACATTGTCATTTGTTATTTCTACATCTACTGTTCCATCATCTACTATTTCTACATTGTACATATTTTCGTTTATCAAATAATATTTTGCACTAGAAATTTCTTTAATCTTATAATTTCCAATAACAAGTTCTTTTGTTGTTGCTTTACCATCTTTATCTGTTGTTACTTTATCTACTAATTTATTTTCGCTGTCATATATTTCAAAAACAACATTTTCTAGTGGGCTACCTTTTGGAAGTCCAGAATACTTATTATCTGCACTACTTGTTTTTATAATTTGTATATGTCCTTTCATTTTTTCATTTTTCATTTCATACTCTAAATTTATAACTTTTGTATCTTGTCCTTTATATTCTACATCTACATTTATTACTTCATCACTTGCTATATAGCCCTTTGGAGCTTTTGTTTCTTTGATTATAAAATTTGATAGAGGTAAGTCTGATTTAAAAATAGCTTTACCGTTATCAGCACTTATAGCTTTTTCTATCAATTCATTTGCATTTACAATTACTTCATCTTTATAATTCTTTATATCTTCTTTTGCATATAAACTAAATTCTGCACCTGCAAGTGCTTTGTTATCATCTTTATCTTTTTTATTGACATTTATTTCAACTTTTTGTCTTTCATTAGTAAAAGATGTATTGTCAAAAACTATTGCTGTATTTTGGTCTTTATATTTTAATGAAACATCTTTAATTTCATTACTTAAAACAAAATTTTCTGGTGCTTCAATTTCTTTTACAGAATATTCGCCAAGTGGTAGTTCTTTTGATGTGGCTTTTCCATCTTCATTTGTTATAATTGTATCAACAACTGTACCTTTTTTATAAATGACTGTGCCATCATTTGAAGGGTCTAAAATATCTTCTCTTGCAAAGATTTCATATTTTGCATTAGCTAATCCTCTTTCCTCATATAGAAACTTGTCATCTACAAAATCAACTAATACTTCTCCTTTTTTCTCTATATTTACTTTTCCTTTTGCTGATATATCATTTTGCTTTACTGTAATAACTGGTGTCTTTCCATCTGGTAGTGTTTCATAAGCTGTATTAGATGTAATTTTAAATTTAACTGGTGTTGAACTAATTAAATACCCCTCTGGGCTTTTAATTTCTTCTAGTTGATAATTTCCAACCTCTAATTTATCTCCTGTCATTACTTTTCCTGTTTCATCTGTTGTCCAAGTATTAACATAGTGAGGTAATGGCGACCAATCCCAATATCCAAAGTATTTTTGTGTATCTAAATTTTTAATTTTAAAAGTAGCACCTTTAATTTTTATTATCTTTCCTGTTTCAGCATCTTGTTTTACGATTTCTAATATTGATGTAAAAGATGTATCATTAAAAACTCTCCAAATTTGAGGCTCTGAACTATCTTCTGTTATTACTACTTTAAAGTCTTCAACTTTATATTTATCATCTGGTACTTTTGTTTCTCTTACTACATAAGTTCCATAAGGTAATCTATCACTTACTGCATAACCTTTTTCATCTGTTACCATTACTTTCGCTGTTTCTCCATTTGCATTTTTTGCAATTGGTGCTTTCTCCCAAGAGCCATACTTTTCAATGTCTTTTTGTGCTTTAATAGTAAATTCTACTCCTTTTAACAAATCACTTTCGCCTACATCATCACTTGATATTTTTATAATTTCAAATGGTTGTGAAATTACTCTTTCTTTTACAGTTACTTTTTTAGTTACAACATTTACATTTTGATTTTCATAAGTTAAATCAAAATCGTATTTTGTAGTATCTAATGTATAACCTTTACTAGCTTTAATTTCTTTTAGGTAATATTGTCCCAAATATAGATTATCCATATTTGCATTAGCTTCAGCATTAGTTACTAATTCTCCAACTTTTACATCTGTATTATAAATAATAGTATTATCAGCTGGATCAAGAATTGGAGTTCTCGCATATAAACCATATACTGCTCCTTCTAGAGTAGCCTCTCCTTGTGGCTGTTTTCCTGTTTTAGTATCTTCTTTTGAGATTGATACACTACCTTTTACTCTTGTGTTCACAATAGTAATTTCATATACTTTACCATCTTCTACAACACCAATATTTTCACTAACTTCTACCTTTACAGTATATTTATCTGGTGCTTTTGATTCTTTTACATAGTATGTACCATAGTCTAATAATCCAGATAAAGCAATTCCTTTTTCATCAGTTGTTATACTTGATACTTTTACATTATTAGAATTATATATATCAAAAACCGTTCCTGCCTTTAATACAACTTTGTTTGTTTCTGCATCTTTCTTTACTACTTTTATTTTTCCTTGTTTCCAATTGTTTGTTGCTTGGAAAGATATTGTTTGTCCTGCTTTTACTTCAGCACTTCTTATAGTTGTATCTATAATTAAATGTTTTGGTACTTCTACTTCTTGAATATATATTGTACCAAGCTTTAATTGGTCAGCTATTACCTTTCCATTAGAACTTGTTGTATATGTTCCCACTGGATTAGACATATCTGAGTTATAACTGATTTTAAATTTTGTGTTTGGTACATAATTACCTTTATTGTCTTTTTTTGCTAACTCTAATTTTCCAAATATATTTATTTTTAAATTTAATGACATTGTTATTGGGTCATTATAATTTAATGAATACAATTGATTTTGAACACCTTTTCTAAAAGTAATAAATACAGTTGTATCTTTATTTTCTGTTCCTTCTTTAATCATTCCCCAACTTTCCATCATTGAATTAGTTATTTTATATGTTTCAGA
>CAJFUM010000009.1 GCA_904420285.1 uncultured Clostridia bacterium
AGTGCACCAACGTGGGCAAGTGGAGAAGCAAGTATCACATTAACAACGACAACAGGAATGCAAATACAATATCAAGTAAATGGAATAGCAGAAGGAAGTTGGACAACAGTGTCAACAGGAGCAAAGGTAAGTGGATTACATCACAATGATACAGTATATGCAAGATTATATGATGGGACAAATGCAGGGGACTATGGAAGTGTATTAATAGAAGATAAGATAGCACCAGTAGTTTCAATAAAAAGTGTCGCTTCAAAGAGTATAATATATATAGAGCTTTCTGTAGTAGACAATGAGAGTGGACTAAAAAGTGATTTAGAATATAAATATTATATAAAGAAATCAAATGAACCAGATAGTTCGTATATAGAAAAAAATCCTATTTTGATAGGAAATATGATGTGTTTTGAAGGGCTAAGTAGACTAACTAGTTATGATATAAAAATAGAAGTTGATGGCGATATAGCTAGTAATATTGGAGTTGGTTATAGTAGAGTTTCAACTAATAATGATGATGATTCAGATATAAATTAAAGGATAATTATTAAAAAATGAATAAGAGTATAGAATAAAGTAGGTAGTATATTAAAAAGTAAAATCTAATTTCTAAAAAGCAAGAGTTAATTGAAAAGTAAATTCCAGTTTCAGAAGAAATCTGGAATTTACTTTTTCAATTTATCACTTTTTTTAACTTAATAATTGTGTTTATCTTTTATTGTAACTTAAGTATAGATATGATATAATTTGCAAAATATTAAGTGATAAATATGAAGAGGTATTAATGTTGGAATTACAAGGAGAAGTGATAGAAATTATATATAAGAATGAACTAAATAGCTATTGTATTGCTGTATTAAAATTTGATAAAAATAATGATATAAATATAGATAGTTCAAATAATGAAAATTTATATAATTCTTTAGAAAATGAAATAACTATTGTTGGATATTTACCTTTTGTTAATATAGGGGATACTTTAAAAATTATTGGAAAATTTGTAGAGCACCAAGAATATGGCATGCAATTTAAAGTAGATACATTTGAAAAAATGATGCCTCAAACTACAAGAGCATTAGAAAGATATTTGGCAAATTGTGGAATAAAAGGTGTTGGGCCGGCAACTGCTAAACATATTGTAGATATGTTTGGTGAAGAAACAATTAATATATTTAAATTTGAACCTACAAAATTAGCATATGTGAAAGGTATAACTAAAGAAAAAGCTGTGGAGATAGCTAACACTTTTGTGGAGAACTGGGAAGTATGGCAAATAGTAGGTTTTTTAGATAAATTTGGAATTGGGCCTCAAAGTGCAGAAAAAGTATATAAAGAGCTTGGTATTAATGCAATAGAAGAAATACAAGCAAATCCATATATTTTAATAGATTTAGTAAATAAAGTGAATTTTGAACAAATAGATAAAATGGCATTGGGATTAGGTATTGAACCAAACAATGAAAAGCGTGTAAGAAGTGGTATAAAACATGCGTTGAATTTGATGACATATAATGGACATTGTTGTACAAAATATGAAAATTTAGTGGATTTTGTAAAGAAATTATTAAATGTAAGTGAAAATGAAATAGAAGATTGTATAATTAACATGAAAGCAAAAGAATATATTGTTATAGAAGATAGAGAAGATGAAGAATGGGTATATTTATATCAATTTTATAAAGCTGAAGAAAATGTGGCTAGTAGAATTATTGGTTTAGATAATTATTCTAATATAAAAAGAATAGATAATTTTGAAAAAGAATTACAATTATTTGAAAAAAATTCTAGTATTGAATTATCTGAAAAACAAAAAGAGGCTATTAAAGCAATAAATGAGAATAATGTTTGTGTAATAACTGGACGGACCAGGAACTGGAAAAACCACTATAATAAAAACTATTTTAGAAATATATAGACATAATGGAATGAAAGTAGTTTTATGTGCTCCAACTGGTAGAGCTGCTAAAAAGATGAGCGAAACAACTGGAGAAGAGGCAAAAACATTGCACAGGTTATTAGAAATAGGTAAAATTTCAGATGATAATCAAACAATGTACATGGAAATGTCTGTAGCGCCAATAGATGCAGATGTAGTAATAGTAGATGAAATGTCGATGGTGGATATTTTTTTAATGAATTATTTGTGTAAAGCTTTATATAAAGGAACAAAACTAGTATTAGTAGGAGATATAGATCAGCTTCCATCAGTAGGACCTGGAAATGTTTTAAAAGATATAATTTATTCTGAAACTATAACAACTATTACTTTAAACAAGATTTTTAGACAAGCAGCTCAAAGTAAAATTATAGTAAATGCTCATCGAGTGAATGAAGGGATGAGTTTTATAACAAAAGAAGAAATTGATAAAAACGAAATGAATTTTATAGAACAAAACCAAGAAGCTAATGAAAATAATAAGTTTTTGGAAGACTTTTTCTATATTGATGAAAGAAATAAAGAAAAAATTTTATATAATGTTATTACATTAAGTTCAGAAAGACTAAAGAATTATGGAGATTATGATTTTTTAAATAATATACAAGTAATTACGCCAACTAAAAAGGGAGAATTAGGAACTAAAGAGCTTAATAAAATATTGCAACAAACAATTAATTATTCTTCAGACACTAAAAAGGAAAGAAAGTATGGAGAAGTTGTTTTTAGAGAAGGCGATAGAATAATGCAAATTAAAAACAATTATGATATTTATTGGGAGAAAAAAGAACCACAATTTGAATATGGTTCGGGAGTATTTAATGGCGAGTTTGGTACAATAAGTGTTATAGATGATTTTAATAAACAAATGAAAATAAAATTTGATGATGAAAAGGAGGTATGGTATCAATTTAATGAATTAGAGCAAATAGAGCATGCATATGCAATAACTGTTCATAAAGCACAACGGAAGTGAATTTGATGTGGTAATAATGCCTATTTCACAAACAGCTCCAATGTTGCTTACAAGAAATTTGCTTTATACAGGTATGACAAGGGCAAAAAAATTATTAATTATAATAGGAAATAAAAATATTATAGATTTTATGATAAAAAATGCTGATAATAAAAAGAGAAATACTGGGCTATTATATAAATTAGAAAAATTAGAAGGAGGCAATATTGCACTTAATAGATAAAATATTGGAATGTATTTTTATACCTAGTTGTGGTATGTGTGGGAGATTAGGAGAAGGCTATTTGTGTGAAAAATGTAGTAAAGAATTAAAAAAATATATGATATATAATGATATAGACAAAGAAAAAATTAATAAATTTCATATTTTTACATATGAAAATATTGTAAGAGACTTAATTCTAAATTATAAATTTAATGATAAGCCTTATCTTTATAAAACTTTTTGTGAAATAATTGTGAAAAATAAAAAAATCATGGATTTTATAAAATCTTATGATATAATAATTCCAGTTCCAATGCATAAGAAAAAAATAAGAATTAGAGGATATAATCAAAGTGAATTAATTGCAAGAGAAATAGCGAAAAATACTAATATTAAGCTTGCAAATGATGTTTTAATAAAAGTAAAAAATAATGAAGTGCAAAGCTCTTTAAATAAATTAGAAAGAGAAGAAAATATAAAAGATGTATATAAAGTAATAAATGGAGAAAAATTATATAATAAAAATGTCCTTATTTTTGATGATATTTATACAACTGGCGCAACAATTAATTCTTGCATTGCAGAATTAGAGAAAAATAGTATAAAAAAATTAGGAGTACTAACATTAGCAAAAGATTAAAATATAATTTGAAGAAATGGAGGAAAAAGTGTGGAAGATTTAGTTGAAAGCATATTAGATTATATAAGGTCTGATTATACCGATTATGCAATAATGTTAAATGGTGAGTGGGGAAGCGGAAAAACATATTTTTGGAATAATAAAATAAAGCCAAAGATAGAATCGATGAATCTTAATGGAAGAAGATATACTGCCATATATATGTCTTTATATGGAATTTCGAATTTAGAGGAAATAAGTAAAAAGATATTTATAGAAACTACTCAATTAATGGATAAAAACCTAAAAAAATATATGGATGCCAGTGGTGTAAAAAACATTCCAGAGTATGCTAAAACTGGATTAGATATGGCGAATTTCTTTGGTGTTACACAAAATGGAGATAGAATAGATTATGCTCAATTCTTTTCTACTGATGATAAAGTATTATGTTTTGACGATTTGGAAAGAGCAAATGTAGATGTTATTGATATATTAGGATATATTAATAATTTTGTTGAACATGATCATATTAAAACAATAATAATTTGTAATGAAAAAGAATTGTCTACTAAATTAAAAAATAGTAATTTGGAAATGAAAACATTTATAGCAACATATCTTTTAGATAAAGAAAATAAATTAAATATAAAAACAGACAAACCAATGGTAGAAAGAATTAGAGATACAATAGAATATGTGTTTGAT
Source organism: uncultured Clostridia bacterium (assembly GCA_904420285.1). GTDB lineage: Bacteria > Bacillota > Clostridia > TANB77 > CAG-508 > CALXVA01. The sequence continues at coordinate 4,442 of CAJFUM010000009.1, forward strand.
AAAGCTAATGATTATGAAAGAATTAAAGAAAAACTTATTGGAGAAACTTTTGAATATGCACCAGAGTTTAATTATATTATAAATGGTTTATTAATGAGATATGAAAATTGTCCAGATTTAATAAGATTTTTAAGAGAAAATACCAATCTTATAATATCTACATTTAATAAAAGTGGAACAAGAAACCTAAGAATATTAAAACATTCGCTTACAAATTTTAAAAAGATATTTGATATGGTTAATAAATCTTATCCTAATACTAATCATAGAGTATTACAAACAATGCTTATTTTTACTATTGCTATTTCGTTTGAAATTAAAGCAGGAAAGATTACTAAAGATAAATTTGTAAATATTAATGATAATGAAGAATATAAGGCTATACTTGTATCTTCTAGGGTATTTATGGATAACAGACAATTCTATATAAAAGAATTTGATAATAATTATTACTATAATTTTAAAGCTGAATATAGATTTTTTAAATTTATAGAAGTTTATGTTCGTACAAGAATATTTGATATGAAAATCTTTAAGCAAGATATGGAAGCTATAATAAATACTGTAGATACAGACAAACTTCCAGGATATAAAAGACTTTTAACTGAAGAATATTGGAAAATTTCTGATGATCAATTCCCAGGAGTTATTTCAGAAGTTTTGGAAGATGTTAAATATGGCAGAATAGAACTTATAAATGTGGTGAAATTATTCGCATATTTTGCGCATTTTGTTAGAAAAGGATTAATAGATTATGATATGAAAACAATAAAAAGTGTTTTTCTAAATGGAATGAATGTTTCTTCTTTAACATCATCTTATTGTGCAAATGTAGATGAAGAGCTTGCAAGCTTAGCAATTGAAGAAGATAAATCTGAAGATATGGAAGAAATTTTACAACATTTTGATAATATAAATGTTCAATTAAAAGAAAAAATGTATAAAGAAAAAGCTGAAGAAATATTTAGATATATTCCAATGAAAATGGAACAATTTTATGATAAATTTGATAAAGAATGTATGAAAATTGCAATATTTAAATATTATGATGTTTTTCAAATGTTCCAAAGAATTTCATGTGCAAGCAATGAAGATATTGTAACAATAAAAGAAAAGTTGCTGGATAGAGCAAAAAGATATGGTGAGTTTTTACAAGATGAATTACCAAATCTAAAAAAATTAAAACAAGTTATGGATGATTATATAGATGGAAAAGAGCCTACAATTAAATTAGTTATTTTACAAGATTTTGCTGATGAGCTTGGAAATGTAATAAAAGAGTATAAAAATGGAGACACTGAGCAAGGAAATATAGAAGATACATTAGAATTAAAAAATGAATATTAAAAAAATATGTATAAAATTTTCCTCTTTTGTAATAATAAGAATAGACATAAAAATATAAAGGAGGAAAATTATGAAAGCAACAGGAGTTGTAAGAAGAATAGATGATTTAGGCAGAGTTGTTATACCAAAAGAAATACGTAAAACTTTAAGAATAAAAGAAGGAGATCCATTAGAAATTTTTACAGACAAAGAAGGAGAGGTTATACTTAAGAAGTATTCACCAATTGGAGAACTTTCAGAATTTGCAACAGAGTATGCTGAAACCCTTGCAAAAACAACTGGACATATTGCATGTATAACAGATAGAGATACAGTTATAGCAGTGTCTGGAGGATCAAAAAAGGAATTTCTAGAGCAAGGAATAAGTAATGAATTAGAAAAAATAATGGAAGACCAAGAAAAATACACAAGTAAAGAAAATAATGATATTTCTGTTCCAATAACTAAAAATGATAATAGGGAAAGAAAATTCAATTCACAAGTAGTGTATCCAATAATTTCAGATGGAAACACAATAGGTACAGTTATTCTATTATCTAAAGATAAAGGAACAAAAATGACTGAAGTAGAGCAAAAAGTTGTACAATCAGCAGCTAGCTTTTTAGGTAGCCAAATGGAGATATAAAATTGTTACAAATTTGTAATAATTTTGTAACACAAATGTAAAGAAACGTAAAAACCGCTTGGATACTAGATTTTTTAAAACTTAGTATATAAAGTTTAAAATATTTACTTGATTAATTAAATAAAATGTAGTATAAATATGATAATAAATATTATTTAGCTCACGAAGGAGGAAAGAATATGGAAAATCGTGCAAATGTTAATAATCTACCAGCAGAAGTAAGTATATGGACAAAAATAAGAAATTTCTTATGCCAAGACATAGAGCTTACATTAACACCAAAGCAAGAAAAAGTTTTCCAAGAGGTACATGATTTTTGGAACCAAGAGATTACTGGTCAAACTGTTCATGACTTTCTATTTTATGATATAACTGGAGAAAAAGTAAAAAACTTTTTATTCAAAGAAATAGAAATAACAGGCGATATAGAATTTTAATATAAAAGCACAATAGTTAATGGCTATTGTGTTTTTTTGTGTAGGCCTTGTGAAACAATGGGGACGGTTCCTTTGTTTCAAAACTGAAACAAAGGAACCGTCCCCATTGTTTCACAAACTTTTTGTTAGAAAAATTCACTAAATCTATTGAATTCTCTGCAGAATTGATATAAAATGTTGGTGTTTAGGTTATACTAAATAAAAAGATGCTTTTATTTTGCATCATTAAGGAGGTATTTATATATGTCAATTAAAATTGGAATTAACGGATTTGGAAGAATCGGAAAATTAGCATTCCAAGCAGCATTAAATAGAGAGGAAGTTGAAATAGTCGCAATAAACGACCCATTTATAGCATCAGACTATATGGCATACATGGTTAAGTATGATACAATACATGGAAAATTTAATGGTACAATTTCTTCAGAAGAAGGTAAATTAATAGTAAATGGAAAAGAAATAAAAGTATATAATGAAATGGATCCAAAAAATATTCCTTGGGGCAAAGATGGAGTAGATTATGTATTAGAATGTTCTGGAGTATTTACAACAATAGAAAAAGCTAATGCACATTTAGAAGCTGGAGCTAAAAAAGTTATAATTTCAGCACCATCAAAAGATGCACCAATGTTTGTAATGGGAGTTAATAACGAAACATATACACCAGATATGAATATTATATCTAATGCATCTTGTACAACAAACTGTTTAGCACCACTTGCAAAAGTTATAAACGATAACTTTGGAATTAAAGATGGATTAATGACAACAGTTCACTCTACAACTGCTACTCAAAAAACAGTTGATGGAGCTTCTAAAAAAGATTGGAGAGGTGGTAGAGCTGCATCAGCAAATATTATACCATCATCTACAGGAGCAGCAAAAGCAGTTGGAAAAGTTATACCAGAATTAAATGGAAAATTAACAGGTATGTCATTTAGAGTACCTACAGTTGATGTTTCAGTAGTTGATTTAACAGTTAATCTAGCTAAACCTGCAACATATGAAGAAATATGCACTGCAGTTAAAAAAGCATGTGAAAACGAAATGAAAGGTATAATGGATTATACTGATGAAGCAGTTGTATCATCAGACTTTATACATGATCCTCATACATGTATATTTGATGCATCTGCAGGAATTGCACTAACAGATACATTTGTTAAATTAGTTGCATGGTATGATAATGAATGGGGATATTCAAACAAACTTGTAGACTTAGCTATATATATTTCTAATAAATAGTAAGGAGAATGATAATATGAATAAGAAATCAATTAAGGATATTAACGTTGAAGGAAAAAAAGTATTAGTAAGATGTGATTTTAATGTACCAATGGATGAAAATGGAAGAATAACTGATGATACAAGATTAGTAGCATCAATTCCTACAATAAAATATTTAATGGATAAAGGAGCAAAAGTCATATTATGTTCTCACTTAGGTAGACCAAAAGGAAAAGTAGATGAAAAATATTCTCTAAAACCAGTTGCAACAGAATTAACAGATTTATTAAATACAGATGTTAAATTTGCAAACGATATTACAGGAGAAAGTGCAAAATCTGTAACAGGTAGTTTAGCAAATGGAGAAGTTGCACTTTTAGAAAATGTTAGATTTGATCCAAGAGAAGAAAAAAATGATGATACATTATCAATGGAACTTGCATCACTTTCAGATGGAATATATGTAAATGATGCATTTGGAACAGCACATAGAGCACACAGTTCAACAGAAGGAGTTGCACACCATGTTGATGAAGCTGTTGCAGGATTTTTAATGGAGAAAGAAATTACATTTTTAAATGGAACATTAGAACATCCAGAAAAACCTTTTATAGCAATATTAGGAGGAGCAAAAGTTTCAGATAAAATAGGTGTTATTGTAAATCTATTAGATAAAGTAGATGAAATCTTAATTGGTGGAGGAATGGCTTATACTTTCTTAAAAGCACAAGGAAAAGAAATTGGTAAATCTTTATGTGAAGATGATAAGCTAGAAGAAGCAAAAAGAATAATGAAAAAGGCAGAAGAAAAAGGAGTAAAAATAACTCTTCCAGAAGATGTTGTAATAGCACCGGCACAAGAAGAGATGGATACAACAATAGATAAAAAAGAAAGACAAAAACAATTTATAAAATATCTTACTACAGCACCAGATAAAATTGTTAATATAGATAATATTCCAGGAGATTGGGAAGGATGCGATATTGGTCCTAAAACTGCAAAAAGATTTGGAGATGTATTGCAAACTGCAAAAACAATAATCTGGAATGGACCTTTAGGAATATGCGAAGTAGAAAAATTTAGTACTGGTACTGAAAATGTTGCTGAATCAATTGCAGATACAAATGCAGTATCAATAGTTGGTGGAGGAGATTCAGCAGCAGCTATAAAGAAACTTGGATTAGAAGACCACTTTACACATATTTCAACCGGTGGAGGAGCATCATTAGAATTACTAGAAGGAAAAGAGTTACCAGGTTTAGCATGCTTAACAGATAAAAAAGAAAAGCAAAACAGTGAAAAATGTTGCAAACCACTTAAGAATAAAGAAGAAGATTGCAGATTTTAAATTGAATTAAGGAGTGTATATGAGAAAAAAAGTAATTGCAGGAAATTGGAAGATGAATATGCTTCCAGATGCTGCTATAAGATTTATAGATGGATTAACACCAGTCGTAAAAGATTCTCAAAATGAGGTAATTCTTTGTGTTCCATATACCGATTTATTCTATAGCTTACTTGCTGCTCAAAATACTAATATAAAGATTGGAGCTCAAAACTTACATTGGGAAGAATTTGGAGCATATACAGGAGAAGTTTCGGCTCCAATGCTTAAATCTATAGGTGTACAATATGTAATTATAGGTCATTCAGAAAGAAGACAATATTTTAAAGAATCTGATGATATAGTTAATAAAAAATTAAAAATGGCACATTTACATGATATAAAACCTATAGTGTGCGTAGGAGAAACTTTAAATGAAAGAGAAGAAGGAAAAGCAGTAGAGGTAATAACAAATCAAATAGAAAAAGCTTTAGAAGGGCTTAGTAAAGAGCAAGTTCTAAAAACAATAGTTGCATATGAACCTATTTGGGCTATTGGAACAGGAAAAACAGCTACAGCAGATGATGCAAATTCAGCAATAAAATCAATTAGAGAAAAAATAGGAATGCTTTATGGAGCAGATGTAGCTGAAGAGGTTATTATACTATATGGTGGTAGTGTAAAACCAACTAATGCAAAAGAATTATTCTCAATGTCTGATATAGATGGAGGATTAATTGGAGGTGCTAGTTTAAAACTAGAAGAATTTGAAAATATAATAAACTATAATAAATAAATTTTGCTATAATATTTAATTGTAATAGAAAGAAAGGATTATGAAATATGGACAAAAAAGTTACAATGCTAATGATTTTAGATGGTTTTGGCATAAATGATAACGAAAAAGCAAATGCAGTAAAATTAGCCAATACACCTAATATAGATAAACTAATGAAAACATGTCCTACAACTACAATATATACAAGTGGTTTAAATGTAGGATTACCAGATGGACAAATGGGAAATTCAGAAGTTGGACATACAAATATAGGAGCTGGAAGAATAGTATACCAAGAATTAACTAGAATTACAAAATCTATAGAAGATGGAGACTTTTTTAGTAATCCAGAATTAGTAGAAGCTATAGAAAATTGTAAAAAGAATAATTCTAACTTACATGTTTTAGGATTACTTTCAGATGGTGGAGTTCATAGTCATAATAGGCATTTATATGCAGTACTAGAACTTTGTAAAAGAAAAGATTTTGAAAATGTTTATGTTCATTGCTTTATGGATGGAAGAGATACACCACCTACATCTGGAGAAAATTATATAATGCAATTAGAAGAAAAAATGAAAGAAAAAGGTGTAGGAAAAATTGCAAGTATATCTGGAAGATTTTATGCAATGGATAGAGATAAAAGATGGAATAGAGTAGAAAAAGCATATAATGCTATAGTTAATGGAGAAGGCATAAATGCATCATCTGCTATAGCTGCAATTGAGAGCTCTTATCAAAAAGAAGTATTTGATGAATTTGTTGAACCAACAGTTATTTGTCAAAATAATGTTCCTATTGCTAAAATAGAGAATAATGATTCAGTAATTTTCTTTAACTTTAGGCCAGATAGAGCAAGAGAATTAACAAGAACAATTGTTGATAAGGATTTTAATGAGTTTAATACAAAGAAAATGAATTTAGATTATGTATGTTTTACTCAATATGATGAAACAATGCCTAATGTAAAAATTGCTTTTAAACCAGAAGCATTAAAAAATACATTTGGAGAATATATTAGTAATAAAGGATTAACTCAATTAAGAATTGCTGAAACAGAAAAATATGCACATGTAACTTTCTTTTTCAATGGAGGGGAAGAAAAGCAATATCCTGGAGAAGATAGAATATTGGTACCATCTCCAAAAGTAGAAACATATGATATGCAGCCAGAAATGAGTGCTTATGAAGTAACAGAAAAAGTAGTAGAAGCTATAAATTCTAAAAAGTATGATTGTATAATTTTAAATTATGCAAATCCAGATATGGTAGGACATACAGGAAATTTAGATGCAGCAATTAAAGCAGTAGAAACAATAGATGAATGTGTAGGAAAAGTAGTAGAAGCTATAAAAAATAATGATGGTATGGTTTTAATTACAGCAGACCATGGAAATGCAGAACAGATGCTAGATTATAAAACAGGAGAGCCACATACAGCTCATACTACTAATCCAGTTCCATTAATTTTAGTGGGAAAAGATGATGTTAAATTAAAAGAAGGAAAACTAGCAGATTTAGCACCTACAATGTTAGATTTAATGAATTTAGATAAACCTGCAGAAATGACAGGAGAAAGTATTATAGTAAAATAAGTATTATTAACTGGAGGAATATATGCTAAAATCTTCGGAACTCAAAGACATTTATTCAAACTTACAGAAAAAAATATTTTATTTAATTCCAGAAAAATGGGATAGAATATATTTATATGCTTCTGTAGAAGAAAAAATGGTTGGCTTAGAAACAGGAGAATTGTTTTTCTATTATTTTCCAAAAGGAATATTAAAAAAGAATCCTGTTAATGTATATGAAATTCCAAATAAGTTTAATCTTAATGAGGAAGAATATATAAAATTAGTAGAAAATTTATATAATGAAGTAAAAAATTTACGAAATGTTTTCAAAAAAGCTGGACATCGATTATGGAGTAATATAACCATAAGAATAGAAGGTTTAAAATTTGAAATAGAATATAATTATGAAAATTTATCAAAATTAAATTATTCTAATATGGATAGACATATTATATGGAAATACAAGAATCTAAAATTGCCAGAAGAAGCATTTTCTAGCAAAGAACAAAAAGTAATAAAAAAATATATAAATGAAACTATATATTTTAAGCCAGATATTGAAATATATAATGAATCAATTTACAAAAAGCCAATGAAAAAAATATTAGATTATAATAGAGAAAAGAAAGATTTAGCAATTATTCCAGAAAGTAAATTTGCAAAAATAGAAGAAGAGGCTCGAGCAAAATTTGAAGAACAAAGATATACTTATAAAGTAAAAGGTAAAAAAAGATTAAGGAATTTGTATAAAAAAGATAATACAAAACCTTCTAAAACATATATAGAACAAATAGAAGAGCAAAGAAATAGTGTAAAGAGCCAAATTTTAAATCATTTATAATTAATTTGAATTATATAAAATATATAAAAATAGAAAGGAAGTAGACAAAATGAAAGATTATTTAGGAATTGAAAGTGTAAGAGCACTAGAAGTATTAGATTCAAGAGGAAACCCAACAGTACAAGTAGAAGTAGTAACAGAAGGAGGATTTTCTGGAGTAGCATTAGTTCCATCTGGAGCATCTACAGGAAGCTTTGAAGCAGTAGAATTACGTGATGGAGATAAAAACAGATATTTAGGAAAAGGTGTACAAAAAGCTGTAGATAATGTAAACAATATAATAGCTGATAAATTAGAAGGAATGAATGTATATGAGCAAGTAAAAATAGATAAAATGCTAATAGACATTGATGGAACAGAAAATAAAGCAAAATTAGGAGCAAATGCTACACTTGGTGTATCATTAGCAGTAGCAAGAGCAGCTGCAGCTTCACTTGGTATGAGCTTATACAACTATATTGGTGGAGTAAATGCAAAAGAATTACCAGTTCCAATGATGAACATTATGAATGGTGGAAAACATGCTGATAGTGGATTAACAGTGCAAGAATTCATGATTATGCCTGTTGGAGCAAAAAGCTTTAAAGAATGCATGAGAATGGGTGTTGAAGTATACCACAATTTAAAGAAAGTATTAAAAGACAAAGGACTTGCAACTGGCGTTGGAGACGAAGGTGGATTTGCACCAAATGTATCTAGTGAAAAAGAAGCATTAGATTTAATTATGGAAGCAATAGACAAAGCTGGATATGTTGCAGGCAAAGATATTTGCTTAGCATTAGATTGTGCTTCAACAGAAATGTATGATGAAGCTAAAAAAGAAGGAAAAGATGGATATCTATTCTGGAAAACAGGAGAATTTAAAACAAAAGAGCAAATGATAGACTTTATAGTAGACTTAGCAAACAGCTATCCAATAATTTCAATAGAAGATGGATTAGCAGAAGAAGATTGGGAATCTTGGAAAGTATTAACAGAAAAAATTGGAGATAAAGTACAACTTGTAGGAGATGACTTATTTGTAACAAATATACAAAGATTACAAAAAGGAATAGACATGGGAGTTGCAAATAGCATATTAATAAAATTAAACCAAATAGGAACTTTAACAGAAACTTTAGATGCTATAGAATTAGCACACAAAAATGGATATACAGCAGTTGTTTCACATAGAAGCGGAGAAACAGAAGATACTACTTTAGCAGATGTTGCAGTAGCTACAAATGCAGGACAAATAAAAACAGGTGCACCATGTAGAACAGATAGAGTAGCTAAATATAACAGATTATTAAATATTGAAGATGAACTAGAAGATGCTGCAATATTTAGAGGAAGAAAAGCAATAAAATAGAATATAAAATAAATTTGTAAAATGAAAAAAGAAGAAGGCGAATTCATTACGGATTCGCCTTTAAATGTAATACCAGAGGATACTAGTTCCTATTACTAAAAGTTAGAACTGGTTCCCAGTCTATTTCTGGATGTTCTTTTTGAAGATCCATTACTGCAAGGGGTAAAAGTTCATCATATCCAGCACATGCGAAAACTCTGCCTGTTGCTATTGCTCCAAAAGCGATTGTTACTTCACCATGATATACAGGGTAAACTTCAATTGCTCCAATTGTAGCTTTAGGAAGAGTGTAGCATTTGTTTTTGGTATTTCTCTCCATGTTTTTTTCAATGTTGTTGTTCATGTTGCTTTTTCCTCCAATATACATTTCTTAATGTGGAACTATATATATTATAGAAGAAAAATTAAAAAATGTCAATTTATGTTAATCATATTTGAGACTAAAAGGTTATAATATAAAAAAAACAATTGAAAATATTACAATAAAATTACAGAAATATTACAGTTTTATTACAAATAGTAAAATCTATTGCAAACAAAATACAATCTCAACTTAAACACTTTTGAAACAGTAAAACTCTCCAATCCATTGAATACCAATGAATTGGAGAGTTAATAGATTGAATAAAAAATGTGTACATTATTTATTTTTTAGTTTGTCTCAAAATTTTTTTAATATTTTTTTCACTGATAACTTCAAAGTCAGTCCTGAAGCCGAATTTATCATGTAGAGCATCTGTTAAATCAGTTCTAATGTAATTAGGAATATATGAGGTCTCATTTTCTAATTTCATATTCATACCCATTAGAGTTTCAATAATTTCAGAAGCTGTATACTTTTCATCTAATTTCTTTTCAACATATCTATAAACTATTAATGCTAAAAAGCAAGTGATAAAGTGAGCTTTTATCATCTCATCTTTTGAATGATAAACTGGTCTAGATTTAAAATCAGTTTTCATAATTCTAAAACTTTCTTCTATTTCCCATCTTCTTCTATTTACCTTGATAATATCTTCAACAGAGTCTTCTAAGTTGGTACATACAGCATAAAGTCCATCATATTTAGCTTCTTCATCAATTATATTTTGATTAATTGTATAAATACTCTTATCAGCTAATTCGCCGTCCTTTGTTATGTTTGTAGTCTTTATGAAACGTTTAGGATCGTTTTGCTTAGGTTTTCTTAATTTATTAGGACAACTAGCAATAATTTTTTTAGCACGATTAATTTGATTATTTCTAATATTTTTTTGATATTCTTGATATTTTACAGAAAATGTAATAATTAATCTTTGTTCCAAGCCATTTTCTTTAATCCATCTTTCTTTGAAAAATATTTTATCCCTATATTGTTCAATAAGTTTCTCATCAGTTCGTAGTTTAGATATATTGTATGTTTTGTTACTACCAGCTAGCTTCCAACCTTTTGTTAAATCTAAAGCATCATCTTTTAGATGTGATTTTAATTTTTTTATAGACTGAGTAGTTACGAATTTTCTATTATTTTTATTATTGAATTTTCTATTAGTATTTGAAGCAAGTCCTGCATCAGTACAAACAACAAATTCAGCAAGTTCAAAATCTTTAATAATTTTTTCTTCCAGAGGTTGTAATGTTATTTGCTCGTTAGTATTGCCTGGTGTAATATCAAAAGCCAGAGGGATGCCATTTCCATCCATAAACATTCCCATTTGAACTATTGGATTAGGTCGGTTTTCTTTTGATTTGCCATACTGCCTCAAACCAGATTCTTCCTCAATTTCAAAGTAGTAATTAGTACAATCATAATACAAAATTTTATTATTTCTTTCCATATATTCATTGCTATTCTTGTATATTTCAGACTGGATAAAATCCATATTTTCACATATTACAGGCAAAGCTCTTTCTATATGTTGATAATCGAAATTAGGTTGCTCCAGAAATTTTTTAGAAAGTTCTAATGTTTTAAACTTTGAAGCAGGAAAGAGAATTCTAGAGTATATTAATTTTGATAATATATCGTTTAAGTCAAATTTAAACTGGTATTTCTCTGTAATCTTATCGCATATCTTATTTAATTTTAATTTGTAATATATGTCCTGTAAGAAAAGGTAGCCAACATTAAAAGAGCATTGCACATTTTTATCAATAATTTTAGAAGGGTCTTTCCTTATTATGACAGGTGCTTTATTTTCTTTTTCTTTTATATTCAAATCTCTTACATAATTTTTCAACCATACTAAAGGTTCTTCATTTCCAGCTCGTTGTTTGAGTTTTTCAAGATTTCCAATATTTTCATATACTTTTGTTGTTCTTTTGCCAT
>CAJFUM010000010.1 GCA_904420285.1 uncultured Clostridia bacterium
CTAATCTCATACAATAATCTCCTCTTACATTATTGTATATATTATTTGCATTTTGAGTGAATTTTAAACATGAAATTAGTTTATTATAAACCTCTTACCATAAATATTACCTCCTAAAAATGCTGTACTTATCATACAGCATTTTTTAGGAGGTTTTCTATCCTTCCTTTTGTTGATCGCTTTCTCTTAGTCTAGCGTACTACATTCGCTAGACTTTTTCTTTCTGAATTTCCGAAAACGCTCGTTATGTATATTCATTATGTCTATTCATCTTCTTTCAGCTTTCAGTCTTTATATATAAAGCTGGGCGGGAAGAATCGTCGCTGATCATGTTGCTAGGAAAGTGGCTGCTACGGTATGAAGCCGAAGTGCCAGAAGCATTGTAGCTACCCCCACGATAAACTCGATAGTTGGTGTCGTACGTCTCTTGTGTCCATTCCGTATAATTTCCTGCTAAATCATATATATTATTTGCTTGCCATGCTTCATTATATCCTGCTGACCTCTTTTCTCCACTTCCTGTTTCTGCTCCTCCTGTACTATTATAATAATTTTCCCAACTACTTGAATCACTATCTACTTTACTTGGATCACTTGCAAATTCTGTTGTCTTTAACCACGACATTACTTCATCCCATTGATTTCCATATATCATTGTACTTTGTGCATAACTTGTACTTATTATATTTGTACATGCTTTCTTTAAATTATACCAATTTTCAATCGTTAATACTGTTTGTCCTTTTTGCACTGTTGGGCTTCCTATCTCTCTTTACAGTCTCAACGGTTTGCCTCATTCTATTTTTTCTCCTTTGCTTTCTTTATTTTTCTTTGACATTTGCATATGTTTATTATTCTTTTAATTATCATTAATGTCAATATGAAAATGTACAAAAATATACAATGTTAAATTCCAAAAGTATATTTTCTTTTTATCATTAACAATTATTTATTCTTCTCTCAATTATATATCTTTATTCTATACTATTTGTATTTTGTTTTCAATATATTTCCTTATTTGTAATTAAACTGTAATATTGTTGTAATACTCTTGTAACAATTTATAAAATAAAAAAATAGCTCAGTTTATTTAACTAAGCTATTATATCTATTATTCTGCTGTATATGGTAATACTGCAATTTGTCTTGCTCTTTTTACTGCTAATGTTATATCTCTTTGATGTTTTGCACAAGCTCCTGTTGCTCTTCTTGGAAGTATTTTTCCTTTATCATTAACAAATTTTCTAATTTGATCTGCATTTTTGTAATCTAATACTAGATTCTTATCTGCACATAAAGGACATACTTTCTTTCTTATTTTTCTAAATTTTGGATTATAATCATTATCAGAATTGTTATTTCTATTATTTCTTTTATTCTTTTTATTATCAGCCATTTTTTTCACTCCCTACTTTTTAATTGTAAGGTCATAAGCTAACTAATTACCTAAAAAGGTAAATCATCTCCAGAAGATATTTCAAAATCTGAATTAGAACCAGCATTTGGCATTGCTCCAAAAGTTGCATCAAATGTTGATGTTGTACTTTCGCTATCTCTTTTGCTATCTGCAAAATATGCTTCTTCCGCAACAACTTCTGTTACATAATGTTTTTGTCCTTGCTCATCGTCCCAAGTTCTAGTTTGAATTCTTCCTATTATAGCTACTTGTTGACCTTTTTTATAATATTTACTACAAAATTCTCCTAATTTTCCCCAAGCAACGATATTTATAAAATCGGCTTGTCTTTCTTCTCCTGGTTTAACAAATCTTCTATTAACTGCTAAGCTAAAAGAAGCTACAAGTGTATTACTTGTTTGAGTATATCTTACTTCTGGATCTCTTGTTAATCTTCCCATCAAAATTACTTTGTTCATATTTTACACCTTTTACCTTTCTTTATTAAAGGCCCCCGTTATTTTACAGTAATTACTATTTTTTTACTACTATAAATTTAATTACTTCATCAGTTATTCTATAATTTCTTTCTAGTTCTGCAATTAAGCTTGGATTAGCTTCAAAGTCGTATACTACATAAATACCTTCTTTATTTTTCTTTACTTCATAAGCTAATTTCTTTTTACCTAATTCATTAACTTGCTCTACTTTTCCGTCAGTATTAATTAATGTTTGGAATTTTTCAATTAATTCTTTTAATTTGTTTTCCTCAACATTTGGATTAATAATGACAACACTTTCGTATTTATTCATTATCTTTCACCTCCTTTTGGATATATAACCTATGAACTAGTCATAAGTAAGGGAAATAGTATAAACTATTTTAAAACATAAATATTGTAACATATTTGTTAAAATTTTACAAGCATTTTTTACAATTTTGTGTTCCTAGGAGTTACTAAATAATGGTTTCGAAAAAATTTATTCATTAAATCCAGCTAGTATGTATGTTTAGAAAATTTTTGCAGTATCGTGCAGCGAACAAACGAGCCCGGATTTTAATTATATTTAATATCTATTTGACACATTTTTAAAATTATAGTAATATACTACCATAATAAAAGAAGAGCTTACAAATAGAAAATTTTGTCGAAAGGAGAGTATTATTTTATAAGCGCCAGGACGTAAATATTTATTTACGTTGACGAGGTAGAAATTTATCGAAATATTCGGCGGATAATTTCTTGGCATTTAATTACTGCCATAAATATTAGCAAAAACTGACAGTAATGTCAGAACACAAATCTAATAGGGTAATTATATTTGTATGCTTTCTTAATATAAGGAGGTATTTTATGTGTGGTATTGTAGGATATGTAGGTAATAAAAAAGCTACTCCAATACTAATAGATGGGCTTCTTAGCCTAGAATATAGAGGTTATGATTCAGCAGGAATTGCAATAATAGAAGGAAATGAAATTAATGTAAAAAAGGATAAAGGCAGAGTAAGTAATTTATATAAACAAGAAGATATAAATAATTTGGAAGGAACAATTGGAATAGCTCATACAAGATGGGCTACTCATGGAATTCCATCTAAAGAAAATGCTCACCCACATACAGATTGTTATAATACATTTGCAGTTGTTCATAATGGAATAATAGAAAATTATTCTCAATTAAAAGATTTTTTACTTTCTAAAGGATATAGCTTTAAATCTGAAACAGATACAGAAGTAATTCCAAATTTAATTCATTATTATTATTTCAATGGACCTATATCTATTGTAAATAATATTGAAGAAAGAGTTTTAGGTGCTGTTAAATCTGCAATTTATGATTTAAAAGGTAGCTATGCATTAGAAATTATATCTACAATCTGTCCAGATATGATTATTACAATTAGAAAAGACAGTCCTTTAGTTATAGGAACAGGAGAACATGAAAATTATATTGCATCTGATATTCCTGCAATTTTAAAATATACTAAGAATTTTTATTTATTAGATGATAATGAATTTGCTATTGTAAAAAAAGATAGTATAAGATTTTTCGATAATAGTTTAAAAGAACATAATAAAGCTATTAAAAATATTGAATGGGACGCTAATGCTGCAGGAAAAGATGGATTTGAAGATTATATGATAAAAGAAATTTTTGAGCAACCAACAGCTATCCGAGAAACAATAGGCTCTAGATTTAAGTTAGGCGAAAAATGTCATTTTGATGATTTAGATATTACTAAAGAATTTTTAGAAAATATAAATAAAATTTATATAGTAGCATGTGGTACTGCAATGCATGCAGGTTTAGTTGCAAAAGGATTGTTTGAAAATTTATGTAAAATTCCTACAGAAGTAGATATTTCTTCAGAATTTAGATATAGAAATCCTATAATTGATAAAAATACTTTATGTATATTTATTAGTCAATCTGGAGAAACAGCTGATACAATTGCAGCATTAAAACTCGCTAAAATACATGATTCAAAAACAATAGCTGTAACAAATGTTATAGGTAGTTCAATAACAAGGGAAGCAGATTACACAATTTATACACATGCAGGGCCAGAAATTGCAGTAGCTTCTACTAAAGCATATACTTCACAAGTTGTGTTAGTTGCAATATTAGCCATATATTTTGCTGAAATTCTGGAATCTAGTTCAGAAGAAGTTATAAATAATTTGAAAACAGAAATAATAGACCTACCATCTAAAATTGAACAGATATTGCAAAAAACAGATATTATACAAGAATTTGCGAAAAAAACTTATACTGAAAAAGATATGTTCTTCTTAGGACGTGGAAATGATTATAATGCTTGCTTAGAAGGTTCTTTGAAACTAAAAGAAATTTCATATATACACTCTGAAGCATATGCTGCAGGTGAATTAAAGCATGGACCTATTGCACTTATTGAAAATGGAGTTTATGTAATTGGAATAATAACTAATCCATTTTTAATAGAAAAAACTATAAGTAATATACAAGAAGTAATAACTAGAGGTGCAAGAACTTTAATCATTACAAATCAAATTCTACCTAATACTAAATTTGATTATGTTATAAATATTCCAGATACAGATCCTTTAATCTCGCCAATTCTTTCTGTTATACCAATGCAACTTATTTCATATTATGTTTCTAAAGAAAAGGGATTAGATGTAGATAAGCCAAGGAATTTAGCTAAATCTGTTACTGTAGAATAATATTAAATACTAGCTCATTGTTTTATTGCAATGAGCTAGTTAATTTACTCCACTATTTATCCGCAATATTATTTTCAGTATTATTAATAAAATCGCCCCAGGTATCCCCAATATTCCAACAATAATAGAAGTTAATATATTTAAGCCTATATGAAATCCAAAATTCATACCTATTATATTAATAATATATATAACCACTCCTCCTAAAATAGAGTTAAATATTAATTTCAATATGCTTTTAAGTGGCCAAATAAATATTCTTCCAAATATAAATAAAAAGATTATACATGCTAAAAAAGTAATAATAATATTAAAATCCAAGTTTAATCACCTCTTAATAATTTGTATGATTAAATTTGGACAAATATTCTTCTATTGAGCTTTATTTTTTCTAATATATATTTCATTAATCATATCTAGTGCCACACCTCTTTTTTGTGCTTTTTTCATAAGATAATCTAGCTTTGTTTGGTTTGCTTTTATTTGATATGAATAATAATCAATAAGACCTTCTTCTGCAAATTCAAAATTCTTATGTGCAGAATCTAATTCATTTTTTGTTTTAATAATACTTACTATTAATTCTAAATTTTTTTCATCTTCAGACTTGTCCTCAATTTTATTTTCTCTAATATATTCTTCATACATATTTTTTACTCCCTTCCCAATATCTTCCCATATTAGTATATTCTGCATTTTAAAAAATATGCATAAAATTATTATCTAATAACGATTTTTCTTGCTATTTTGGCTTTATGGTGGTATATTATATTAGTAGACAATAATGTGGAGGTTATTATGATAGATATAAAATTAATTAGAGAAAATCCAGATTTAGTTCGAGAAAATATTAAGAAAAAATTTCAAGAACATAAACTTATTTTAATAGATGAAATTTTAGAATTAGATAAAAAAAATAGAGAAGCCAAATTAAAAGGCGATGAATTAAGAATGCAAAGAAATTCTTTAAGCTCTGAAATTGGTAATCTTATGAAAAATGGAAAAAAAGAAGAGGCAGAAGAAATAAAACAAAAAGTGCAAGAAATTAATAAAAATCTATTAGAAAATGAAAAATTAGAAGAGGAATATTCTTCTAAAATTAATGAAAGAATGATGAAGATTCCAAATATAATAGATGAATCTGTACCTATTGGAAAAGATGATAGTCAGAATATTGAAATAGAAAAATTTGGAGAGCCAATTGTCCCTAAATATGAAATACCATATCATGCAGATATAATGGAGAGATTAAATGGTTTAGATTTAGACTCTGCTCGTAGGGTTGCAGGAAATGGATTTTATTATCTAATTGGTAATATTGCTAGACTTCATTCTGCTATTTTATCTTATGCTAGAGATTTTATGATAAATAAAGGTTTTACTTATTGTATTCCACCATATATGATTCGTAGTAATGTTGTTACAGGTGTTATGAGTTTTGAAGAAATGGATGCAATGATGTACAAAATTGAGGGAGAAGATTTATATTTAATTGGAACTAGCGAACATTCAATGATTGGTAAATTTAAAGATCAAATTTTAAAGAAAAATGAATTACCATATACTATGACATCATATTCTCCATGTTTTAGAAAAGAAAAAGGTGCACATGGTTTAGAAGAACGTGGAATATACCGTATTCATCAATTTGAGAAACAAGAAATGATAGTTGTTTGCGAACCAGAAGAAAGCTCAAAATGGTATGATAAATTATGGTCATATACTGTAGAATTATTTAGAACTTTAGATATACCAGTACGTACACTAGAATGTTGTAGCGGCGATTTAGCAGATTTAAAAGCTAAAAGTTGTGATGTAGAAGCATGGAGCCCAAGACAACAAAAATATTTTGAAGTTGGTAGCTGTTCTAATTTAACAGATGCACAAGCTAGACGTTTAGGTATTAGAATAAAAGGCGAAAAAGGAAACTATTATGCACATACTTTAAACAATACTGTAGTTGCTCCACCTCGTATGCTTATTGCTTTCTTAGAAAATAATTATAATGAGGATGGTAGCATAAATATTCCAGTAGCTTTACGTCCATACATGGGAGGAACAGAAAAAATAGTACCAGCTAAATAACTATAAATTTTTATACAAAAAAGCAAGTAAAATAATTCAATTTTTTTACTTGCTTTTATTTATATTAAATATATTTTTCAATTTCTTCCCACAATCTTTCTGTATATATTCTTCTTTCAGAAGAATATGGAAGAAAAACTAAATCTTTTAAAGGATTTAACTCTTGCTGTAATTTTTCTACATATGAATCCACTTTAGTTATTGCTATTTTATCGGCTTTATTTGCGACAATAACACATGGCCTTTCAGAATCTATTACATAACGATACATCAATCTATCGTTTTCTGTTGGAGAATGTCTTATATCAATTAGAAATACTATCAATGCAATATTCTTACTTTTAGTTAAATATTCTTCAATAAAATTTCCAACTATAATTTGTTCTTTTTTAGACATTTTGCTATATCCATACCCAGGCAGATCTACAAAATAAAATTTATTATCCATACTATAAAAATTTATTTGTCTAGTTTTACCAGGTTCACTACTAGTTCTAGCAAGCTTTTTTCTATTAACCATTGTATTAATAAAAGAAGATTTACCTACATTTGATTTTCCTACTAATACTACTTGTGGAAGTCCATCGCTAGGATATTGTTTTGGACTTACTGCTGAAATTTTAAATTCTGGATTTTTTATTAGCATAATTTAGTCTGCCTCCTTTTTATTAGAACTACATGAAAAAGCTATTTTTCTTGCTCTACTTTTTTAGTTATCATTTTTAATGCTTTTTGTCTTTCCACCATTATTGTATGTCCGCATCCTAGGCATTTTAATTTAAAGTCTACACCCACCCTAGTTATTTGCCATAATTTGCTTCCACAAGGATGTTGCTTTTTTGTTTTTACAATATCTCCAACATTATATTCCATTACAGCATTCTCCCTATTGTTCTATTACTTTTTTTAATCTTTTTTCTATACTATCTTTTCCTAATACTTGCATTATTTCATACATATCTGGAGTATTTTGTCTTCCTGTAAGAGCTACTCTTAATACTGTACTTACATCTCCAACATGTCCAGGCCATTTTTCTGGCTCTTGCTTAAATTGTTTAACTTCTCTTGCATATCCTTCTTCTTCTGTTAAATCTTTTATTTTATTAAACCATGTATCTTTATCATCTGCTAAATCAAAATATTTTTCCAAATATTTTTTTAGCATATTTGTTATTTTAGCTTTATCATTTATTTTACCAAATTCATATGATACATCTGAATTTAAAAATTTATCATCATACATATAAATTATTGAATTTTTAATATCTGACCATTTTGCAATATCTTTTCTTGGTTTCTTGTTTCCTCTTTCTATTCCAAATATTTTTAAAGAGAAGTCTTTATCCTTAAGCATTTCTTTTAACTCTTCATCAAATTTATTTGCCCAAGTTAATGCATTTTCATAAACTTCTTCTGCAGACATTTTTGATATAACAGTTTTTCCTATATCTAACAGCTTAACCATATCAAATAATGCTCCACTAACACTCATTTTGTTCAAATTAAAATCAAACTCATCCATTGATTTATCTGGATTTGCTCTCCTCCAATTCTCGAATGTAGAATTAGCAATATTTAATAAATATTCTTTTACTGCAACTACAGGGATTCCTTCTTGTTTGTAATATTCTACAGCAGCTTCTGGATCTTTTCTTTTACTAAGTTTACGTTTATTTCCATTATCATTTTTCATTATAGGTGATATATGTGCAAACTTAGGTGCTTTGAATCCTAATTCTTGGAATAATTGTAAATGCAAAGGAACTGAAGAAAGCCATTCATCACTACGGATAACCATTGTTGTTCTCATTAAATGATCATCAACTGCATGTGCAAAATGATAAGTTGGTAATCCATCTGCTTTAATTATTACTATATCTTGATCATTTTCTGGAAAATCTACATTTCCTTTTATTATATCATGATGCTTTATTTTTCTATCTTCTCTACCAGGAGATTTAAAACGAATTATATATTTTTCTCCATTTTTTATTTTATTTATGGCATCTTCTACAGTAATATTTCTACATTTAGCCCATATTCCATAATATCCTGGTCTTATTTTTGCAGCTTCTTGCTTTTTCCTAATTTCTTCTACTTCTTCAGTACTACAAAAACATGGATATGCTTTTCCTTGCTCTATTAAATATTTAGCATATGCTTCATAAATTTCTTTTCTTAGTGATTGTTTATATGGCCCATAATCTCCTACTTCTTCAGTCTCACTTATCATTCCTTCATCTGGTAAAATATCAAAATCTTTTAGAGAATTTACTATACCTGTTACACCATTTTCTACTTCTCTTTTTTGGTCAGTATCTTCTACTCTTAAGAAAAATACACCATCTGTTTTTTTAGTTACCTCTTTTGCAACTAAAGCTTGATATAGTCCACCTATATGCACAAAACCAGTAGGGCTTGGTGCAAATCTAGATACTTCTGCTCCCTCTTTTAAATTTCTTTCTGGATATTTTTCTTCATAATATGAAATTTCCTTTGCATTTGGAAATATTAAATCTGCTAAATCTTTATAATTCATACTCCATTTTCCTCTCTTTTTATAAATTGCAAACAATTAATAACAATTGTAAAATATTTTATTTGAAAAGTCAATATATTATGTATTATTACACATTATGCCACACCAGATTTTATACTTTTTCAATATTTTCTGTTGTATAATAATGATATATAGTGTATATGTATTCTTCCCTTTTTTATAAGAAAGGTGGCATATATATAAAAAATATACTACCAAGACTGCAAAGTCTTGGTAGTACTAAATCTTATTACACTTCCATTATAATTGGCAATATCATTGGATTACGTTTTGTTCTTTGGAATATATAATCTCTTAAGTCATCTTTTAATGTAGATTTTATTGTAGACCAATCTCTAATTCCTTCTTCTTCAAAATTCTTTACTTCCTGTCTTATAACTTTTTTAACATCATCCATTAATGTTTCAGACTCTCTAACATATACAAATCCTCTAGATACTACATCTGGTCCAGAAACAATTTCTCCTGTTGCTCTATCCATTGTCATAACTATTACAATTAATCCATCTTGTGATAAATGCTGTCTATCTCTAAGTACTATATTTCCAACGTCTCCAACTCCTAATCCATCTACTAAGATTTTGCCAGACGGAACAGAATTTGTTATTTTCGCTTCTTTTTTATTTAATTCTAATGTTAGCCCATTATCTAATATAAAGATATTTTCTGCAGGTATACCCATTTTTTTAGCTGTTTCAGCATGAGCTCTTAATTGTCTATATTCACCATGTACTGGAATAAAGTATTTTGGTTTTGCTAAAGACATAATCAATTTTTGTTCCTCTTGACACGCATGTCCAGATACATGTATATCTTCTAAAGCACTATAAATAACCTCTGCACCAATTTGCATTAAATCATTTATTACATTTGAAACCAATTTTTCATTTCCTGGTATAGGATTTGCAGATATAATAACCATATCATTAGGAGTTATAACTACTTTTTTATGTTCTCCTGCTGCCATTCTAGTTAAAGCTGACATTGTTTCCCCTTGGCTACCAGTAGTAATTATAACCAATTGGTCATCTGTATAATTTTTTATCATGTCGATATCTATAAACATATTTTCTGGAGCATTTATATAGCCTAGCTCTCTTGCAGTTTCTATCATATTTATCATGCTTCTTCCACAAACTGCAACTTTTCTGCCATTTCTCTCTGCAGCATTTACTATTTGTTGAACTCTATGCACATTTGAAGCAAATGTTGCAACAACAATTCTCTTTTTATTATTTAAAAATAATCTATCAAAAACTTCCCCAACAGTACATTCAGACATTGTATAACCCTTTCTTTCTGAATTTGTGCTGTCAGACATAAGTGCAAGTACACCCTTATTTCCAAGTTCTGCTATTCTACCAAAATCTATTATTTGATCATCTATTGGTGTAAAATCTACTTTAAAGTCTCCAGTATGAAGTACTACACCGACAGGAGTGTGTATTGCAAGCATTACTGAATCTGGTATACTATGACTACTTCTAATAAACTCAATTCTCATACTACCAAAATTAATTGTTCTACCTTGTTCAACAATATTTAATTTAGTAGAAGATAATAACTTATGCTCTTCTAATTTATTTTTTATTAATCCAACAGTTAATTTTGTAGCATATATAGGAATATTTATTTGCTTTAATACATAAGGTATTGCTCCAATATGATCCTCGTGTCCATGTGTTATAACTAAACCTCTAATTTTATCTTTATTCTTTTCCAAATAAGTTACATCTGGTATTACTAAATCTACTCCTAACATATCTTCTTCTGGAAATTCTAATCCACAATCTACTAAAACAATATCATTTCCATATTCAAATACAGTAATATTTTTTCCTATCTCATCTAAGCCACCTAAAGGAATAATTTTTAAATTATCTTTTTTAAATTCAAACCTAGATGTAGTTCTTCTTCTAATATCATTTACTCTCTTTTCAGTAGTGTCTTTTAAAATTTTTCCTTCAATAATATTATCTACCTTATTGTCTCTTTTCATCTCTTTTCTATTTAAATTACTAGTTCCCTCTCTTTTAGTAGTTTTTCTTGGAACTCTTTTTCTAATTCTTTCTGAAGTTTCTAACTCACTTTTCTTTACAGTTTCTCTTTTTTCCATTAATTCTCTCCTTTTCTATTTTTTGAATTATATTTTTTATATAATTCATTTATGTTGTATCTCTTTCCCTAATAAGGTTTATACTACAATATCTTATTATATTATTGTATAAAAACCGAATTTATATAACATATATTTTAAAAAATTTATAATTTCAATAAAAAAATAGTTTATATATTATAAACTATTTTTCGAATACTATTTTATCATACATTTTAAAACATAACTTTATAAAATACTTAATATATTTTCCGCTCAAATAAGTATTTTCTTTTATTTATATTTATAATTTTATAATTAAATCCGTTCAATAATTTACAATATTATAATTAAATACAAAATCTCTTCTTTACCTTATTTTGGTAACAACTGTTAATTATTATACTATAAATTTTTTTTAATGTCAAATTTGACTGAAAATCTGCAATATTATTCCAATATTTCAACTAAAATATCCCCTTCTTTAATAATTTTTGTCTTAAATAAATTAAATAATATTGCCTCCGTTTCTGGTAACATTAGCTACTCTTTGAGTAATAACTTATTATCTAATATTCCTATTATTTTCTAATGTTTTAATAATTTCTTTTGGGATTTTTTTGTATTCTTCTTCATTTAAATCTTGCAAAATAGTCAATACTTTAATATAGACATTTCTTCTATCTTTCATTTTCTTTCTCCTGCTTTTTTAACTGTTTAAATATTTCATATTCTTTATCTGACATTTCTATTTGTTTTAATGAAGCTATTGATGCTTCTGCAATCTCTTTTCCTGTTCTACTCCTTTTATCGCCTATTACTAAAGATTCTAATTTTCTTCTTTCATTTTCTTTTAATAATTTATAC
>CAJFUM010000011.1 GCA_904420285.1 uncultured Clostridia bacterium
ATTTAGTTGTTTAAGACAATAAAAAATGCACTAAAAACACCGGACGTTAGAAAAAAATTATTATATACTTTATTATTAATAGTAATATTTAGATTAGGTTGCTACATAACTGTTCCAGGAGTTGATACATTTGCATTAAGTGAATATATGGAAAGTGCATCTAATGGAATGGCATCACTTATAGATTTAATCTCAGGAGGAGCGTTTTCTAGATTTTCTATTTTCGCAATGTCTATAAGTCCATATATTACAGCATCAATTGTAATTCAATTATTAGGAATGGTAATACCTTCTTTAGAAAGATTAGCCAAAGAAGGAGGAGAAGAAGGCAGAAAGAAAATGAATAAATACACAAAAATTCTTACTGTTTTCTTAGCACTAATTGAAGGATTAGGTATATACTTATCATATAGTTCAACAGGAATATTCACTGGAACGGGATTTGTAACAGGATTTACTGTAGTTATATCACTAATGGCAGGTACTGCATTACTTATGTGGTTAGGAGATGAAATTACTAATAAAGGTATTGGTAATGGAATTTCAATAATTATATTTGTAGGTATTATTGCAGGACTTCCAGGAGCAGTAACAAGTATATTTAACTTAATCATGCCAATTATATCAACAAATCCAATAGTTAGAGAATTTTCTACAACAGGATTGTTAATATCAATAGGAATAATTATAGGAGCAATTATTTTAGTTGCTGCAGTTGTATTTGTACAACAAGCAGAAAGAAGAGTTCCAGTACAATATTCAAAAAGAGTTGTTGGAAGAAAAATGGTAGGAGCACAAAATACTCATATTCCATTAAAGTTAGTAATGGCTGGTGTTATGCCTATAATATTTGCATCATCATTCCTAACATTTCCTGCAATGATAATTCAAATGTTTATACCAGATATTGCTAGTCAAACAGGATTCTGGGCTACAATATATAATTTTTCAATAGCATCTTCTACATCTAATGTAGGACTTGGTTATACAATAGCCAATGCTTTAGTATACTTATTATTAATTGTTGGATTTACATTTTTCTATACATATGCAACATTCAATCCAGCAGAAGTATCTAACAACATAAAGAAAAATGGTGGATTTATACCAGGAATAAGAGCTGGAAAACCAACAACAGATTATTTATCTTCAATAATTAGTAAATTAACATGGTTTGGTGGATTATATCTTGCAATAATTGCAGTTATACCAATGCTTGTAAGATTTATACCAAGTGTTGATTTAGCATTTGGAGGTACATCAATATTAATCGTTGTAGGTGTTGCATTAGAAACAATACAACAATTAGAATCTCAATTAGTAATGAGACATTATAAAGGATTTTTAGAATAATTAAGAAAATAAATGCTGACCGCACTTTATGTGCGGGCAGTACTTTGTGTGATATATAACAAAATTAAGTTAATGTAATTAGGAGTAGTGATATAATGTATATAGTAATGTTAGGCGCTCCAGGAACTGGAAAAGGAACTATAGGAAAAATATTATCTAAAGACCTAAACCTAACACATGTTTCAACTGGAGATATATTTAGAGAACAAATAAATAGAAAAACAGAACTTGGAAAAAAAATTGAAGGATATATAGAAAGTGGAGCTTTAGTTCCAGACGATGTAGTAATTGAAACTGTAAAAACAAGATTATTAGAACCAGATGTAGAAAATGGAGCAATTCTTGATGGATTCCCTAGAACTGCTGCACAAGCAGAGGCTTTAAAATATTTTCTAAAAGAAAATAAGCCAGAAGCTAAGAGAGTAGCAATAGAATTAGATGTTCCAGACGATGAAATTATAAGAAGAGTAGTTAATAGACTAATTTGTACAAATAAATCTTGTGGGGCAATCTATAATAAAGAAACAAAACCACCAAAAGAAGAAGGAATATGCGATGTTTGTGGTAGTAAGTTAAAAAAACGTGATGATGATAATAAAGAAACAGTAACAAAAAGGTTAGAAATATATCGTCAAAATTCAAAAGACTTGATAGATTTTTATAGAGTAAACAATGCTTTATATTCAATATATCCAAAAGATGTTGATATAGCTGTAAAAGATATAGAAAACTTTTTAGAAGAATATAAAAGTAAAAAATAAACTGAATCATATAATCGCTATTGCCCTCAAAATTATAAATTTTGAGAAGGATAATTTTAACCTCTATTTATGAAATTAATTTATAGAGGTTATTTAATAAATATTGTAGATTTTAATGAACTCAAATGGAGGTTAAAATTGGTTACTATAAAATCAGAAAAAGAAATTAGATTAATGAAAGAGGCTTGTAGAATAACAGCTTTGGTATATAAAGAAATAGAAAAAATAATTAAACCAGGAATATCTACATTAGAATTAGATAAATTTGCTGATAAAATAATAAGAGAAAATGGAGGAATACCTGCTCAAAAAGGATATCCTAGCGGAAGTAAGGGAGTACCACCATTTCCAGCAACTTTATGTATTTCTATAAATGATGAAGTTATACATGGTATTCCATCATCTAAAAAAATTATAAGAGATGGAGATATTGTAAGTATAGATTTAGTAGTATATAAAGATGGATTTAATGGAGATGCAGCAAGGACATTTGTTGTTGGAAATGCTTCAAAAGAAGCTAATAGATTGGTAGAGATAACAAAACAGGCTTTCTTTGAAGGAATAAAATATGCTACTAAAGGTAATAGAATTGGAGACATATCACATGCAATTGGTGAATTTGTAGAAAAAAATGGCTACAATGTGGTAAGAGAGTTCCAAGGACATGGAATTGGAAGAGAAATGCATGAAGAACCAGGAATACCAAATTACGGAAAAGCAGGAAGAGGTATTAGATTAGAACCAGGTATGACAATAGCAGTAGAGCCAATGGTTATAGCAGGGAAAAGAGAAATATACCAAGATTATGATGGCTGGACAATCTTAACACAAGATGGAAGCTTAGCAGCTCATTATGAAAATACTATTTTAATTACAGAAAAAGAGCCAGAAATATTGACATTAATTTAATTTTGTTATATACTATATAAGTATTTATTGTAAAATAGTATAATTGACTAAAAAAGGAAAATGGAGGCAAATATGTCAAAAGAGGATGTTATTGAAGTAGAAGGTACAGTTGTAGACACATTACCTAATACTACATTTAAAGTTGAACTTGAAAATGGACATCAAATATTAGCTCATATTTCAGGAAAGTTAAGAATGAATTATATAAAAATACTTCCTGGAGACAAAGTAAAAGTTGAACTATCTCCATATGATTTAAATCGTGGAAGAATTACATGGAGAGCAAAATAGAAATTAACCCAAAATTATATATTTTAGATAAAGAGGTGTAGAAAATGAAAGTAAGACCATCAGTTAAAAAAATATGCGAAAAATGTAAAGTAATTAAAAGAAAAGGGGTTATTAGAGTAATTTGCGAAAACCCAAAACACAAACAAAGACAAGGATAATAAAATAGTTAACAACACAGATCTCATGATAAGCGGCTGTAATTATTAAATTCAAAATCTTAATAATTATATATCTGATTTGTGTTTATATATTGTTTGAGAACATATTAAAGATTGGTCTTAAGCAGACCAATGCATTTCACCTTTAATAAAGTCCAAACACAAAAATAAATAATATAAAATAAAGCAAGTGGAGGTGCTAAAAAATTATGGCTCGTTTAGCAGGCGTTGATTTACCTAGAGAAAAAAGAGTTGAGATTGGATTAACATACATATATGGTATTGG
>CAJFUM010000012.1 GCA_904420285.1 uncultured Clostridia bacterium
AAATTTATGATTTCTTTATTTTTTATCTATTTTATGGCAACCTTTTTTGCCTATTTTTTTGTTTCATTGGCCAGTCTCTCTCTCTCTAGAGTTTCAATGCTTTTCTTCATTATAGTTTCTCCTTTTGCTTCTTTTTTTATTTCTTCACATATACAATTTTTCTTTTTTATTGGTTGTATGTTATTATTTTATACTATTTGTATTTCGTTTTCAATGGATTTCGTCATTTGTAATTAAACTGTAATATCTTTGTAATATTCTTGTAATATTTATAACTTTACTTTTCTCCTATTTTCCACTTGCATTTATCCCATCTTTGATATATTATATATTAGAAATTTAATGATATTTTTTATGGAGGCAAACATGCAGGCAAAATCAAAAGATGAATTAAATAAATTATCTGAAAATGATAGTAATATTAAAAAAACAAAGAAGAAAGATGAAAAAATAACTAAAAAAAGTTCTGATACAACTACAAAAAGCAATAAGTCACAAAAGGCAGAATCTAATTTATCTAGTACTAAAGAAACGAAAACTAAAGTAGCTAGAGCAATTAAAAAAAATGTAGTAAATAAAAAATTTTCTACCAATATAGAGGAATACTATGATTTGCCTTACAGCTATAATGAAACCATGGTTAAAATTCTAGCTCAAACACCTACAACTCTATTTATTTATTGGGATATTTCAGAAGATGATAAAAAGAACTTTATTTCAAAATATGGTGAAAACTTTTTTAAAGAAACTAAACCTGTTTTAATTGTAACGAATAAAACCAAGAATTATACTTTTGAAGTTGAGATAAATGATTTTGCTAATAGCTGGTATCTTCATTTAAATGATGCAGATTGTGATTACTTTGTAGAGCTTGGTAGACGCCCTATAGTACAAAAAACAAATATTGATAATTACATTTTTGTGTCTGCTTCTAATCAAATAGAAATGCCAAATAATCATATTCTATTTGATAAACTTGGTTCATCTGTTTTCTTTAAAAATATAAAAAATAATAGTAGCGAAAAGAAAGATATTTTATCATTATCTTTTATAAAAAGTCTTGGACAAGTATATGATATTTATGAATTTTATAAAGAAATATATAAAGATGAAATTAACATTGAAGATTTAAGCCAAATAAATCTTTCTTCTTCAAGCAGTTCAAACTTTATGTAAGAAAGGGAAAAATTATGACAAAAGAAAAAGGATATGTAAGTTTTGTACTTCATGCGCATTTACCATTTATTCATCATCCAGAAAGTGAAAATTATTTAGAAGAGCAATGGCTTTATGAAGCCATCTCTGAAACATATATACCGCTTCTTTTAAATTTTAAAAAATTAGAGGAGGAAAAAGTTGACTTTAGAATTACAATGTCGCTTACGCCCCCTCTTCTTAATATGTTGGATAATAAATTATTACAAAGAAGATATATAAAGTATTTAAAAAAACATATAGAGTTGTGTGAAAAAGAAGTGGCTAGAACTAAAAATGATTCCAAATTAAATGAATTATCTAAATATTATTTAAATAGATACAAAAACGATTTACATGTATTTAAAGATATATATAATTGCAATTTAATACAAGGATTTAAATATTTCCAAGATACTGGTGTTTTAGAAATTATTACATGTGGAGCTACTCATGGCTATTTTCCAATACTATATGTTACTGAACAAACTGTAAAGGCTCAAATTGCAATTGGTGTACAAACTTATGAAAAATACTTTGGTAAAAAGCCTCGTGGAATATGGCTTCCAGAGTGTGGTTATATACCAGAAGCAGATAAATATTTAAAAGAATTTGGTATTGATTATATTATTACAGAATCTCATGGTATTTTATATGCTGATCCTACTCCAGTATATGGTACATATGCTCCTATAGTTTCTCCAGAAGGAGTTATTGCTTTTGGAAGAGATATAGAATCATCTAGACAAGTATGGAGTTCAATAAATGGCTATCCTGGAGATTTTAATTATAGAGAATTTTATAGAGACATTGGTTATGATGTAGATTATGATTATATAAAACCATATATTGCATCAAATGGCGTAAGGGTTCATACAGGAATAAAATATTACAGAATAACTGGCAAAGATTGTGAAAAAGATTATTATAATTTACAATGGGCTAAAGATTCTGCAGAAAGGCAAGCTGGACATTTTTTTGATAGTAGAAATAAACAAATAGAAAAACTATCTTCAGTTATGGCAACCCCTCCTATAATTTTATGTCCATATGATGCTGAGCTATATGGACATTGGTGGTATGAGGGACCATATTGGCTATATATTTTGTTCAAAAAAATATATTATGATGAATGTAATTTCAAATTAATTACTCCTAGTGAATATATAGATAAATATCCTCTTATGCAAGTTTCTACACCTTGCAGATCTAGTTGGGGAGCTAATGGCTACAGTGAAGTATGGCTTAATCGTACTAATGATTATGTACATAAGCACCTACATGTTGCAGGGAATCGAATGGTTGAACTTGCTCATCTATATCCTAATGAAAAAAAGACTTCTTTACGCAGAAAAGCTTTAAACCAATGTGCACGAGAATTACTTCTAGCCCAAAGTAGTGATTGGCTATTTATAATTACAAATGGAACTATGGTAGATTATGCCAAAAAAAGAATAAAAGATCATATTGGCAGATTTACCAAATTATATTATGATATTACCGAAGATAAAATAGATGAAGAATTTTTAAAATCAATCTATAAAAAAGATTGTATTTTTCCAGAAATAGATTACATGATATATTATTAAAAGGTACCAAGTTTAAAACTTAGTACCTTTTAATATGAATTATTTAGTAACTAATAAAGCATAAATTAACATTCCAAGAACTGCTATTATAAATATACCAACAAGTATGTAAATTAATGTAAATGTATTTCTTTTATCTCTCATTTTGTTTTCTTTCTCTTTTGATACTTTAAACTCCTCATTTTTGATTTCTTCATTTTTAATTTCTTCCATAATTTTTCCTCCTTTTTTACTTTTGTAATTTTACTAGATCCACTTAACTAAATCTAAATTTTCTGAATCTAGTAGCATTTCATGTTTTGGCATTACTCTAAATGTATAACCATACTCTCCACCATTTAGAAGATCTATTGTTGCTTCATATGTATATACTTTTTCTTTTTCATCTCTATCTACCAAAATCATTGGTATTATTTTAGACCCATCTACATCTCCATTTTCTTTAATTTTTGCATAATATACTTCTGCTTGTATATTATCTACTGAAATATTTGGCAAAGTTACCTTACATCTAACATCTATTGAACTACCTGCATCTAATGTAATATTGCTTAAATTATTCTCTTGCGTAATTTTTATATCATTCCAATTTTTATATAGCTCTTCCTTCCAACTATTATATTCAGTAACTTTATCTAATTCACTATAATAATTATTATACAAATTACATAATGGTAAATATAGTTTTTCCACATAATCTACAAGCATTCTAGAAGTGCTAAATCTTCCTCCTGTAGATATTATAGAATTCTTCATTATTCTAACCCATTTTTCTGGTATTCCATCTTTATTTCTATCATAATATGTAGGTATTATTTTATTCTCCAATGTAGTATATATATCTTCACTATCTGCTCTATCTTGTATTTCATAATTTTCGTATTCTTCATCTAATCCTATATACCAACCATTTTTAGAATTGTATCCTTCTGCCCACCAGCCATCTAAAACACTAAAATTAAGCACACCACATACAGATGCTTTTTGTCCACTTGTTCCAGAAGCTTCCATTGGTCTTCTAGGAGTATTAAGCCATACATCTACACCACTTACTAAATACCTAGACATCGCAATGTTATAGTTTTCTAATAAAAATACTTTTCCTTTAAATTGTGGTTTCATTGATATTTCATGAATATATTTTATTAATTCTTGTCCTTCTTTATCTGCTGGATGAGCCTTTCCTGCAAAAATTATTTGTATAGGTCTATCTTCATTACTAAATATTTGAGTAATTCTTTCTAAATCTTTAAATATTAGTGTGGCTCTCTTGTATGTTGCAAATCTTCTTGCAAAACCAATTGTAAGAGCATTTTCATCTAGTTTTGAAGTAATCTTTTCAATCTCGTTATAACCATACCCTAAGCGATGTAATCTTTGCATTGTACTGCGTTTTACTAATGCAAGTAATTTTCTTTTTCTAATCATGTGCTCATTCCACAATTTTTCATTTGGTATGTTATTTATTTTATTCCATACTTCATCATTATATATATTATCTTGCCAATATGGAGTTAAATACTCATTATATAGATCCTTAATATTTTGTGGAAGCCATGAACAAGTATGTATACCATTTGTAACATATGTAATTGGAGATTCATTTGCTGCAATATGTGGCCAAATATCTTTAAATAAATCTCTTGATACTTCGCAATGCAACTTACTAACTCCATTTTTCTTTCCTGCTACTTTTAATGCAAGTACGCCCATGTCAAAACCACTATTTAAATTTTCTTCATTTCTTCTGCCCATTTTTAGAAAATCTTGTTTACTTATACCTAATTTATCCCAATAATCTTTGAAATACTTTTCCATTAGCTCAACAGGAAATATATCATTTCCAGCTGGTACTGGAGTATGTGTTGTAAATACCGTTTTAGAAGATACTATATCTTTAGCTATATTAAATGATACTTTTTTATCATTTATTGTGTTTTCTATTAATTTTAGTATTAAGAATGATGAATGTCCCTCATTCATATGATAAATTGTAGGTTTAACTCCTAATCTTCTTAATAATTCAACTCCTGCCATACCTAAAACTATTTCCTGCTGGATACGCATTTCTTGGTCTCCACCATATAAAGTTTTAGTTATTTCTCTATATTCAGGTATATTTGCATCTATATCTGAATCCATTAAATATAGAGTTACTCTACCTACTTTTATTTCCCAAACTTTTAAATAAAGCTTCTTTTTAGGCATATCTACAGATATAATTAAGTCTTTATCTTCAACATCTTTTACAGGTGTAATTGGTAAATTTTCTAAATCTATATCTTTATATTCTGTTTCTTGTATACCTTCACCATTTATAGTTTGATTAAAATATCCATGCTTATACAACAACCCAACTGCTATTAATGGAACTCCTAAGTCACTGGCAGATTTTAAATGATCTCCAGATAAAATACCTAAACCTCCAGAATATATTGGCAATATTTCATCCAAACCATACTCTGCTGAAAAATATGCTATTAAATCTCCTTCATTTTCTGGATGCTTCTTTTTAAACCATGTATTTTTACTTTTTATATAATCATCAAAATCTTTAGCAAATTTATCATATTCTTTTATAAATTCTGTATTTTCACAAATTGATTCTAATTTATCTTGTGATACATTTTTCAAAAACTTTATTGGATTTTTTCCAACTCTTTCCCACAAATCTATATCTATTTTTTTAAATAGTTTTAAAAAATTTGTATTCCAAGACCACCATAAATTATATGAAATTTTAGATAAATCCTCAATTTTCTTTGGAAGTTGTGGATTTACTTTTATCCTATTAAATGTATACATTTAAATATTTCCTCCTTATGTTTATTCATATCTTTTTTCATTAGTCTAAAAAATAATTTTACAAGTATATTGTATAAATAAAGTTAAAATATGTCAATGATTTTTATGTAAAAAGTTATCCACACTTTAGCACTAAAGTGTGGATTTATAATATTTTAATTATTATGCATTTAATTTTTTAAACAACCTATTGGAACTACATACACTCCATCTTCTCTTCTAAATGCATATTTTCCTGTTGCTGTAAGTACTAATAAAAATGATGGATTCTTCATTTTCGTTACATCTATACGTGCTTCTAATTTTTTTAACGTTTCTGCTCCTTCATTTATTAAAGTATCTCCACCTAGTTTTATTTCTATTAATCCATAAGAGCCATTTCTTAAGTGAATAACAGCATCGCATTCTAAATCATTTGCATCCCTATAATGATATACTTTCCCTTTTATACTTTCTGCATAAACTCTCAAATCTCTTATACACAATGTTTCAAATAATAAACCAAATGTGTTCAAATCATTTATTAAGTCTTTTGGTCCAATTCCTAATGATGCAACTGCTATAGATGGATCTATAAAATATCTTGTATCAGATGTTCTTATTGCTGTTTTACTTCTTAAATTTGGATTCCAGGCTGGTGATTCTTCTACTACAAATATCTTCTTTAAAGCATTTACATATGACAATACCGTATCTGTATTTAAAGAACTAGAGTCATTTGCAATCATATCATTTCTTAAAGTATCATTTGATGCTTGTGTTCCTATATTTCTTGCATATGCTCTCATAAGATTTTTAACTCTTTCTGGATTTCTAGAAATACCATCTGCTTCCGAAATATCCCTATTTACAACAGCATCATAATAATCAAAGGCTTGTTCTAGTGCTATTTCTTCTTCCATAAAAATTGCTCTTGGCCATCCACCTCGACATATAAGATAAGCAATTTTTTCCAAATCTAGATTATTTATCCCTTCTATTTTTTTTGTTCCTTCAAACAAATCATTTAAACTAACTTGCCCTGTTGACTCTCCAGATTCATATAGGCTCATTGGTCTCATTAATAGCCATGCAAATCTTCCTGTACCACTATGAGTTACATCATCCATTTTTGCTGGTACAGAAGAACCTGTTAGAATAAATTGTCCTTCCGCATTTCTGTGATCTATTTCATATCTTATTGCATCCCATAATTTTGGTGCAATTTGCCACTCATCAATTAATCTTGGAACTTCACCTTGTAATAGTAAATTTGGATTAATTTCAGCCATTGTTAGATTTTGTTCTTTTTCATCAGATTTAGACATATATAATATGCTTTTAGAAATTTGCTCAGCAGTTGTTGTTTTTCCACACCATTTTGGCCCTTGAATTAAAACTGCGCCTTTTCCTTTTAGCTTTTTCTTTAATATTTCATCAACAATTCTATTTTTATAATTTTCCATGGCTACATTTCCCCTTTACTATATATATTATACCATTACATTTGAAATCACACAATATCTTTAGGTCATTTGTAGAAATATTTTTCGGTTATTTGTGGAGATATTTTTCGGTTATTTAGTTGTTTTTAATTACTTTTCTTACATTCTAAGCATAAATTTATTGCATCTTTAAAACCTTGTTTATAGCTTTGTTCTATAAAATAAGCCATTTTTATTTCATAATTCTCTATAAGCATATCCAATTCATTTAGTATATCGTTTCTTTTCTCAGTATTCTCTATACTTTTTTCTAAAATTTTTTGTAATTCTTCAATAGAAATATCATGTAGTTTTTCTTTTATATCTTTTGTGCATAATCCTAAGCTTTCTTGCCTTATTTTATATAGCTCATCTAACATTTCTAAATTCTTATTAAAATTTTCAGTTTCCATATAAATCTCCTTTCTTTCTTTATTTATTATTATTATTTTTTTTGTATTTATTCTTCATATAGCAACATTTTATCACATTTTACCCTTATTGTATATCTTTTTATTACCTTAATTGTATGTTGATGTTTAAAAAATTAGTTATATAATATATAAAGAATTATTTTTTATAATTCGATTTTTTTCGACAAACTTTTCGTTTTTTTATTGTTATATTTAGTTTGTCAATTTTATATTTTGGGGGAATCTTTGATGAAGGATAATTTAGAAATAGGTAGTAGAATTAGAAATATACGTGAAAGTATGCAATTAAGTAGAAGCTCTTTTTCTGAAAAAATTAACATTTCAGAAGTATTTCTATCACAAATAGAGCGTGGAGAAAAATCTATTAGTATAAATACCCTTATCAATATATGTGACAATACCGGTTTTTCAGCAGATTATATTTTATTTGGAGATACCAATAATTCGTCCACTTCTAACCGAATTATTAAACTGCTCGGGCAACTCCCCCCAGAGGCAAACTACATTATATATAACATGACTAATTCCCTAAAAGATTTATGTGAAAAAAAACACAAAAGATAGAGATATTTTTATATCTCTATCTTTTGTAATTCAAGTTTTAAATACTTCATAAAGCAACTTTTCAATACTAGATAACCTTTTTTCAAATAAAGTATTAGTCATGTCCAAAATTTCGTTATACTCAATTAGCTTGGCAAATTTTCTCATATTTACCTTATGATTATTTTGCACTTCTTTTTTCATTTTTCTTTGTTCATTTTTTACTTCGATTAATAGTTCATTTATTTGTGTAATTATTGTTACAATTTCCTCATTTTCAGATTCCTTTTTTAACATATAATCACCTCAATTTCAATATGTAACTATTATACCATTAAATTATATTTTTATCAATAGTTTTTACGAAAATTTGTTCAGATTATTTTTCCTCCTCCTAGAACAATGTCGTCTTTATAAAACACAACCGATTGTCCTGGAGTAATTGCTCTTTGCGGTTCTTCAAATTCCACTTCTGCTATATTATCTTTTACAAACAGTTTTGCTAATGCTTCATTTGCTCTATATCTAACTTTTGCTTTTATTGTAAGCTCTTTTTCAAATTCAATTGGAATTAAAAAGTTTAATTCATTTGCTCTAAGCTTTTTACTATATAATTCTTTTTCAGTTCCTACTATTACATTATTATTTTCTTTATCCAATTTTAAAACATATAATGGTTCTTTATACGATATTCCAAGTCCTTTTCTTTGCCCTACTGTATAATGTATAAGTCCATTATGTTTTCCTAAAACTGTACCATCATTAAGTAATATATCTCCAGTTTTAAATTTAATATTTTTATTATATTCAGATATAAATTTTGAATAATTATTATCTGATATAAAACAAATTTCTTGGCTATCTTTCTTTGTTGCAATCTCTAGCCCATGTTCTTTTGCTATTTTTCTTATATCATCTTTTTCTTCAAATTCAGATAAAGGAAATAGAATATTGGGCAATATATTTCTATCTATACCATATAGAAAATAAGTTTGATCTTTTTTATTTGATTTTGATTTTATAAGAACATGTTGATTATATTTTTCAGAATATATAATTTTCGCATAATGACCTGTTGCTATATATTCGCAATCATAATCTTGTGCTATTTTATAAAACATATTAAACTTCATATATTTATTACATTGTACACAAGGATTAGGAGTTTTTCCACACATATATTCACATATAAAATTGTCTACCACATTTTTTTTAAACTCTTTTTGTAAATCTATTACATGGTGCTCTATCCCAAGTCTTTTGCAAACTTTTTTTGCATCTTCTATAGCTCCATTAGTGCTTTGGGCAGGTTCGTTCCAAAGTTTCATTGTAGCCCCAATTACTTCATATCCTGCTTCTTGCAAAAGTATGGCAGAAACTGAGCTATCTACTCCACCACTCATTCCTAATAAAACCTTTTTTTTCATTTTTAATTTTCTTCCTTATTATCTATTTTTATATGTACATCTTGCAACTGTTTTTCTGTTACTTTACTTGGAGCTCTCATCAGTAAATCTCTTGCTTTTTTATTTTTAGGGAATGCAATTATTTCTCTTATATTCTCTGCATTTGAAATTAGCATTACCATTCTGTCTAACCCAGGTGCAGCACCAGCATGTGGTGGTGTACCATATTGAAATGCATTATATAAAGCTCCAAATCTTGTTTCTACTTCATTCTCGCTATAACCTGCTATTTCAAAAGCTTTTACCATAAGTTCTGGATCATGGTTTCTTACTGCTCCAGATGCCATTTCATACCCATTACATACAACATCATATTGATATGCTAAAATATCTAAAGGATCTTTATTTTCTAATGCTTCTTTTCCACCTTGTGGCATTGAGAATGGATTATGATTAAAATCTATTGTTCCTTCGTCAGATAATTCGTACATTGGGAAATCTGTTATAAAGCAAAATCTGTATACATCTTTTTCTAGTAAATCTAATCTTTTACCTAATTCAATCCTTACTAAACCTGCTATTTTTTGTGCTTTTTCAAATTCATCTGCTATAAAGAATATAGCATCATTAATTTTAACACCATAATCTTTTTCTAATTTAGACTTAATATCATCTGTAATAAATTTTGCAATTCCTCCGGTATAACCATTTTGTTCGTCTACTTTAACCCAAGCTAAACCATTTGCACCAGCTTCTTCTTTTGCAAAATCAGTCATATTATCAAAGAATTTTCTACCTTGTTTTGCACCTTCAGATACAACAATTATTTTTACTGTTTTATTTTTAAAAGCATTAAATTCAGTATTTTCAAATAATTTAGTGGCATCTTGTATAATTAATGGATTACGTAAATCTGGTTTATCGATTCCGTATTTTTCCATTGCTTCTCTATATGGAATACGCTTAAAAGGTGCTCTATCTACTTTCCAATTTGTATGTTTTTTAAATACAGTAGTAAATACATCTTCTAAAACTTTAAACACATCTTCTTGTTCTGCAAAACTCATTTCAAAATCTAATTGATAAAATTCCCCAGGAGCTCTATCTGCTCTAGGATCTTCATCTCTAAAACATGGCGCAATTTGATAATATTTATCAAATCCAGATACCATTAAAAGTTGTTTAAATTGTTGAGGCGCTTGTGGTAAAGCATAAAACTCACCAGGATGTAATCTACTTGGTACTAGATAATCTCTTGCACCTTCTGGAGAAGAATTGGCTAAAATTGGAGTTTGAATTTCTGTAAATCCTAACTCATCCATTTTTCCTCTTATTGTTTTCATTATTTCAGAACGAAGCAAAATATTTTTATGTAATTTTTCGTTTCTCAAATCCAAAAATCTATATTCTAATCGTAAATCTTCTCTTGCTTCTCCAGCAGTTTCAGAGTTTACTTCAAAAGGTAAAACATTTTTACATTTACCTAATACTTTTATTTCTTTTGCTTCTATTTCAATTTCTCCTGTAGGTATTTTTAAATTTTTGCTACTTCTTTCTACTACTGTACCATAAGCACTTATTACACATTCTGTAACTAGTTTATTAATTTCATTTAACAAATCCTCATTATCTTTTACAACAATTTGTGTTATTCCAAATTGATCACGTAAATCTATAAATGTCATTGAACCTAAGTTCCTTATTTTTTGAATCCAGCCAGCAATAAGTACATTTTCTCCAACATTTTTTATATTTAATTCTCCACAATTATGATCTCTGTACATACTATCCTTCCTTCCAATATTCATAATTGATATATAGTATACTATATTTTCTCATTTATTACAATGTTATTTTTCTAATATAATGGTAACTGGCCCATCATTTAGCAAACTAACCTTCATGTCTGCGCCAAAAATTCCTTTTTCAACTACAATGTTATTTTCTTTGCACTTATTACAAAAATACTCGTATAATTCATTTGCAAAATCTGGTTTTGCAGCATTTATAAATGATGGTCTATTTCCACCACTACAATCTGCATATAGCGTGAATTGAGAAACAATTAGTAATTTCCCATTTACATCTTTTATATTTAAATTCATTTTTTCATTTTCATCTTCAAATACTCTTAAATTGCATAATTTTTTTACCAAATAATCTGCTGTTTCTTTAGTATCTGTATGTGTAACTCCAAGTAGCACTAAAAATCCATTATCTATACTACCTACAGTCTTTCCTTCAACATCTACTTTTGCATTTTTTACTCTTTGAACAACTAGTTTCATTTTATTTTTCTCCTTACATACTCATAAATCATAATACTTGCTGCAACTGAAGCATTTAAACTTTCAGTTTTTCCTAGCATTGGTATTTTTACTTTTTCATCAGCCAAATCTTGTATTTCTTTAGATACTCCATTCGCTTCGTTTCCTATAACAATTATTTTTTTACTAAAATCTGTATTATATATATTATTTTTTGCATCTAAGGAAGTAACCATTATTTTAAAATTATTTTTTTTAGCATTTATTAGCTCTTGTTTTAAATTATCTACTTCAATAATGTTTACCCTAAATATTGCTCCCATTGTAGAACGTACAACTTTAGGATTATAGCAATCTACACTATTTTTAGATATAATTAATTGTTTTAAATTAGCACTATCTAAAGTTCTCAAAATAGTTCCTAAATTTCCAGGGTCTTGCAAATTATCTAAAGCAAGAATTATTTCTTCTGAATAATCTATATCTAAATTACTTTTATTTTTTTTAACAACTGCCATAATTCCTTGTGGGTTCTTTACATCTGTTAATGTTTCAAATATTTTTCTAGTTACATATATTAAATTATATTTTGCAATTTCATATAGAGTTTCTTTATCTATTTCACTATTATTTTCTTCGCAAATTACTATCTGCTGTATATCTATTTTCTCTGAAATAGCTTCTTTAACAAGCTTTAGCCCTTCTATTATATAGCTATTTTCTAAATCTCTATATTTTTTTTCTTTCAATCTTCTTATTTTTCTTATATTCTCATTATCTTTACTCGTAATTACTTGCATTTTTAAATTCTCCTACAATCTTAATTAATTTTAATTATCAACAGTTTCAGTTTGTAAAAAATCCTTTATTGTACCTATAAGTTCATCATCTTTTAATTCGCCAATCTTCAAAGTAACATATGGTTCAATACCAGCAGAAAACTTTATATTATACCCATATTTTTTAATTAGTTCATTTACTATATCTGGATTGTATTTATTTTTATCATAATAAAATACTATACTTTTAGAATTTGTCATCATATTTTTCTTCTCTGAAATTTTTAAAACTCCAGCAGCTCTACATAATTCTTTAATTCTTGCTACTTCTATTAAGTTTTCCAATTCTTTTGGCATAACTCCATATCTATCTATAATCTCATCAATTACATTTTGTATATCTTCTTCTGTTCTACATAATGCAATATTTTGGTATACTTCAATTTTTTGACTACTATTTTCTATATAATTATCTGGTATATAGCTAGAAATATTTATATCAATTTGAATTTCTTGCTCTTCTTCTATTTCTATTCCTTGCATTTCTTTAACCACTTGGTCTAATAGATTACAATAAGTATCATATCCTACTTGCTCCATGTGTCCATGTTGTATTTCTCCTAATAAGCTTCCAGCTCCACGAATTTCTAAATCTCTCATCGCAATTTTGAAACCAGAACCAAACTCTGTAAATTCACGAATTGCTTTTAGCCTTTTATCTGCAACTTCAGATAAAAGCTTATCTCTCTTATATGTTATATATGCATATGCTTGCTTATTACTTCTTCCTACTCTTCCTCTAATTTGATATAGCTGGGCTAAGCCTAATCTGTCTGCATTTTCTACTATTATAGTATTGGCATTTGGAATATCAATACCAGATTCTAAAATAGTAGTACAAATTAAAACATCTATTTCTTTATTTATAAACCTTTCCATTATATCTTCAATTTCTCTTCCAGACATTTTTCCATGTGCAAATTCTACCTTTGCTTCTGGAATTAATTCAGATATATCTATAGCTTTTTTAGAAATATTTTCAACATTGTTATATAAATAAAATACTTGTCCTCCTCTTTCTAATTCTTTTGTAATTGCTTCTTTTATAACTTCTTTATCATATTCTAATACATAAGTTTGAACAGGCCTTCTATTTTGTGGTGGTTCATAAATTACAGACATATCTCTTACACCAAGTATAGACATATGCAATGTTCTTGGAATTGGTGTAGCAGTCATTGTTAAAACATCTACATTTGTTTTCAATTTTTTTATTTTTTCTTTGTCTTTTACTCCAAACCTATGCTCCTCATCTATTATTAGAAGTCCTAAATCTCTAAATTCAACATCTTGGCTTAGTAATCTATGTGTTCCTACAACAACATCGACTTCTCCAAGTTTTAATTTTTTTATTACATTTTCTTGCTCTTTTTTAGTTCTAAATCTATTTAATAACTCTACATTAATAGCAAAGTTTTCCATTCTTTTCTTAAAGCCTTCATATTGTTGGTTTGCAAGAACTGTGGTAGGTACAAGATATGCTACTTGCTTATGATCCATAACAGCTTTAAACGCAGCTCTTATAGCAACTTCTGTTTTTCCATAA
Source organism: uncultured Clostridia bacterium (assembly GCA_904420285.1). GTDB lineage: Bacteria > Bacillota > Clostridia > TANB77 > CAG-508 > CALXVA01. The sequence goes on from CAJFUM010000012.1 coordinate 14,087, forward strand.
CCAACATCTCCACAAAGAAGTCTATCCATTGGTCTAGCAAGTTCCATATCCTTTTTTACTTCTTCTATACATCGTAATTGATCATCTGTTTCTTGGTATGGAAATTCTGCTTCAAATTGATTTTGCCAATCTGTATCTTTTGAAAAAGCAAATCCTTTCATTTTCTGTCTTTTAGCATATAGCTCTATTAAATCTTTGGCAACTGCTTTTAAATTATTTTTAACTTTGCTTTTTGTATTATTCCATTCTTTACTTCCTAATTTATTTAATCTAGGAGCAGTATCTCCTCCACCTATATATTTTCTAACATTATCTAAATTGTTTGTTGGTACATAAAGCATATCATCATTTTTATACTTAATTTTAATATAGTCTTTAATAACACCATCTGTTTCTATTGTATTTACTCCAACAAACTGTCCAATTCCATGTATTCTATGAACTACATAATCTCCATATTCTAAATCTGCAAATACAACTTTTTCTGCCTGCCTAAAAGTTGCTGAAGTTTTTCTTTTTTTAATTTTTTCCTCAAACACCTCAGACATATTAATAACAACTAAATTTGAATCATATAGTTCAAACCCAGAAGAAAGTGCACCTTGCATAATAATAACATTTTGAGTTTTGTTAATTATATTGTTACTATATTCACTGCTTACTATTTCATTTTCGTTTAATAAATTTGTAATTTTTTCTACATTTTCTTTATTTCCTGCAAGTATAACAATTTGTTTAGAATTATTTAGCCATTTTTTAATTTCTCCAATTAAAATTTCTGTTTCACTTTTATAAAAATTAATTTGTCTATAGTTAAACTCAAATTTATTTAAAGAATTGCTATTATTTTCATTTAAATAAATAGTTTGGTTTCCTAAATATATACTTTCTTTATTAAAATTGCTTATATCAGCAATTCCTTCTGGTATAAATCTTTCTTTTTCTGTTAATGATTTTATTAAATTATTATTTTCAATTATTATATTATCTATTCTTTGATTAATTTTATTATCTTCATCTATTGCTATAATATACTCATCTGAAATATAATCTAAAAAATTTGCAGTTTTTGCATAAAATTCATTAAAATATTTATCTATTTTGCTAATATACTCTCCATTTTGTATAGATTCTATATCTGCTTGTATATTATCTGCATTATTAGAATGAAATACAATATCATTTTTAGATATGTATTTTTCTTTTATTTTATTAGTTACATTTGATGCAATCTCTGAATAATCTGGTAAATCATTTTCTTTTTCTTCATAATTTAAAATATATTCATGTGCTGGGAAAATAGTTATTTTTTCTGTCATTTCTATTGTTCTTTGTGATGCAATACTAAAATATCTTATTGAATCTACTTCATCTCCCCAAAACTCTATTCTAACACCCTTTTTCTCTGAAAGCCCAATATCTACAATTCCGCCTCTTATACTAAATTGTCCTTTATTTTCTACTAAATCTGCTCTTTCATAACCAAGTAATAGAAGTAGTTGTTTTAAATTATTTAAATTCTTTTTTCCTTTAAATCCTGTACATTCAAAAAGATTACCAACACTAAATTTTAATATACTTTTATACAATAATTCTTTTGGAATCATATTTTGCATAATGGCTTCTACTGTTGTTACCACTATATCTACATTTTTAGTATATATTTTATTTAAAACCTCTATCCTCTCATATGGCAAATCTTTACTTCCAGAAATATAGTCATATGAAGCAATTTCTCTTTTACCAAAATATTCAACATTGTTTATAAAAAACTTTAAATCTTTAACTAAATTTTGAGCTTGTAATTCATTGTATGTAATAATACAAATTGGCTTTTTTAAATTTTTACTTATAGCTGAAATAAGGTGTGTTTTTCCCACGAATACTAACCCCGATATATTTATCGGGGTCTTTTTCATCTCAATTTCTTCTATAAGCTCTTTGTATTTTTCCAATTGCTCTAGTTTTTGTATAAGTAAGTTTTCCATTTTTGCACTCCTTACCTATTTTGTAATTGAGATAACTTTATATTTTATAACACCTGCTGGTGCTTGTGCTTCTACTATTTGGCCTTTCTTAGCTCCCATTAGAGCTGCACCTATAGGTGATTCATTTGATATTTTATTTTGAGCTAAGTCTACTTCAGTTGAACCAACAATAGTATATAGCTCTTCTTCATTAAATTCCATATCTAAAACTTTAACTGTATTTCCTACTTGCACTGTTTTAGTATCTATTTCAGATTCATCTATTATTCTGGCATATCTTAATTTATTTTCTAATTCAGCAATTTTACTTTCATTTGCTGCTTGTGCATTTTTAGCTTCGTCATACTCAGAATTTTCTGATAAATCTCCAAAACCTAATGCAATTTTTATTCTTTCTGCTATTTCAGCTCTTTTTTCAGTAGTTAAATATTCTAGTTCTTTTTCTAAATTGTCATAACCTTCTTGTGTTAATAGAACTTCTTTATCAGAATCCATAATGTCTCCCTCCTTTTTGTATAAACATTATATATACAATAAAATATTTTATTCATAAAAGTCTCGAGCCTCAGCTCGAGCATTTTAAATAAATATTTTATTTTAGATATATAAAAAATACAAGTTATATATTAAACTAATTTTCGCTTTTTGTCAATATTAATTTTGTGAATTTTCTGTAACTCTTTATCAGAAATCTCACCATTATTTCCTAAAATTCCAACAATTTGCACATTGTCCTTATTTATTCTATTCTCTATCTCTTCTATACTAGCTTTTCCTAAACCATCATTTAATAAAATACTTTCATAAAATTCAGTTTTATCAAACTTTTCTCCTAATTCTTCATATCTTTCTATATATTCATCTGGTAAATTTAATTCAATATTATTAACATTAACACCTTCAAAACTCAAATCATTATATTTTACTTCTTCTTTTATATTCACAATAATAGCATTTCTGTTTATTTTATATTTTTGCAATTCTTCTTTTGTAAGATTTACATTTAAAATATACTTAGCTCTTTTTAATGCCTTATTTTTATTATTTGATACAGAAATTAATATATTATCATTTTCTATAAGGTTATCTTGTACATTTTTCAATCTTTCTACATCATTTGTTACAACATTGGTCATTCTAAAATTTTCTATAAATATTTTTAGAAAATTTAAATCTAAATTTTTATCCTTTTTAAATACTATATATATATCTTCTTCTTTTATTTTGTTATTTTGCTTTTCTAAAATATATTCAAAAATATTATATTCCATATATTCCATCAATTTTCTTCCATTAATTATTCTAACATAATCCAAATCGCAAATTTCTTTTTTTAAATTCTCCAAGTCTTTAGAAAATACAAGAGTATCTATTTTTAGTTTTTGTATATACTTAATCAATTTTTTAACTATATTTTTCTTATTCTTGTCTATTACTGCTAGTACATAATTATTCTCAAAAATTCTTATTTCTATACTTTTTTGAAAAAATTTTTGCTTTTTTTCTTCTTTTACATATGCTATAGTCATAAAACCTCCATTCGAGCTTCATTACTCTAACTATATTTTAAACATCTTGTCTTATATTATATTTGTATTAAATAGGTTTTATGACTAGAACAAAGCAAAAAGTTATCCACACTTTAGTTAAAAATGTGGATAACTGAAATATTATGTTGAATTATATTATGTCCACCTGTTTGTTTTGCGTTTTAAGTCATTTTTATGGTATTGGAGTGTAAAAAGTTTATCTGTATGTGCTCTTGAGCGATTTTTGGTACCTTCTAGACTCTCTGAGAGGCTTCTTTTGAGCTAGGTCGCATCAGAGTACGGGAACCACCACACGGAAGCCGTGAGCGATGTTAGCATAGCCATTGGTGTGGCCGAAGTAGAACACTCCCGCACCAGACCCACTACTACTGTAATAGCCTCCACGTATGAAGAACGGGGCATTAACGTTAGGGAAGGCAGAGGAATCTAAGTACCACGATGTCGTTCTGGTACCACTACTTGATGTCTCGTAGACTGCATCTCCATATTTACTACTTGCTGCTGCATAGTTGTTTGATTGACTATCGCTACTTCCTACGCTATACACTTCTTTATATTTTGCTGCTGCATTTACTAGATTTCTTCCATATGTTGTTAAACTTGAATCTCCGTTGTTTACATATGCTGCTACATATTCATATGCCCCTCCACTCATATCATATACTCCTGTTGTATTTCCTGTTGTACTTGCTTTTTGTCCATTTGTA
>CAJFUM010000013.1 GCA_904420285.1 uncultured Clostridia bacterium
CAATTTATAAATTAAGTTTATTTTTAAAAAATATATTTTCTTAATGATACAAAAATAAAAACTAATATGTGATTAAAACATATTAGTTTTTTAGTCTTGTTCAACATCTTTAAAAATTGGGTCATCAAAAAATTCTTTTAATTCTATTCCAAAACCTTCGCATATATGAAGTAAAGTTTTCAAACTAATTAATTCACGCTTTTCATTCATAAAATATGAAAGAGTAGAGGCTGATACACCAGTTTGCTTGTAAAGTTTCCAAATATTCATATCATTTTCTTTTAATAATTTAGTTATTCTTTTACGAATTGCATCTGAAAGCAACATATTCTTCATTTCCTTTCTATCTATTAAAAAGTATAGCAAGAAAGAAAATTAATATACTTGCTAAATGTGAAGATTATTAAAAAAACTTCATTTTTGTTAACTATTTGCTTGTTGTGAAGAAATAAATGTGCTATAATAAAAAAAACTTGCTAATTGTGAAGAAAAAAACTGTAAAACGACAAGTTTCTACAAATTCTGCAAAGGAAATTTGCTATAATAAAGTTAATATATAGCGAGGAAGTGATGGAAATGATTAGAAAAATAGAAGAATTAAGAAATAGAACTATAAATATATTAGAAAAAACTAAAAGAGAAACAACAAAATATGCAAAAGAAAGGAAACAAGTAGATAAGTATTTTATCGAATCTGCAAAGAAAGATAATTTAATAGAATGGGAGAATTTTTTAAATTATTTTGAAGAAATAATTGAGGAGAAAAGTGAAAATGGAAATTGATAAGTGTTATTTTTTAAGAAAAATTGATGAATTAGGTAGAGTAGCGCTACCAATAGAGATAAGAGAGGCATTAAAAATAAAAGAGGCAGATACATTAAAAATTTATATAGACAATAGCAAGATAGTTATAGAAAATAGATATGTGATATAGGTGTCATATTTTTTTTATCAATGATGCTAATATCATAACAGCAAAAAGGAGAGAATAGTAGTGAATGAAACTTTAACAATAATAGTAGCAGATGATAATGCTTGTATGTCAGATTTTATAAATCATATAATAGAGAATGATAATAGATTTGAATTTATTGGGTCTGCAAAAGATGAAAAAGATGAAATAGAATTAATAAATACACTAAAACCTAGTATAGTTATAACAGATTTAAAAAAAGGTAATAGATGGACAGGAATAGATATTATTAAAGAGATTCAAGATAATAACGATGAAGTACCTATATTTTTTGTCATATCTGCTTCAACTTATTCTTATTATGAAAAATTAAGAGAGTTGAAAGTTAAGTATTTTTTAAATAAGCCTTTTAATAAAGAACAAGTGCAAGATGTTTTAGATAGAATATATAATGATGTTTTTCCAAAACAAATAATTGAGTTAGAAGAAAACAAGCAAATTAGAACAAATGAAAATAATTTCTTTAATAAATTAAGAAGAGTATTAAAAAACAGAATAGGTCATTAATGATCTATTCTGTTTATTCAAAGTCTGCATCTGTATTTTCGTAAATTTGTTCTAAACTAATACCAAGTGCAATACTAAATGCTTTTGCCTCATAATCTCTAATTGTCTTTGTTCCGTGTTCCATTTTATGAATATCAGAGCAATACATTTGTAAGCCTAACAATTCCATCTTTTTACACATATCTCTTTGAGAATATCCTTTTATCTCTCGGTATTTTTTTAGATTTTTTCCAACAATATTTATTTTTCCATTTAAATTTTTAATTTTCATTACTATCACCACACTTTGCTAATATGATATTAATTTTACAATATAAAAAATAAAAACTGCTCGTATGATATAAGCGACAAGGCTTTTAAAGGAAAAAATATGATAAAAAAATTTAATTTTTAAAATTTTTTTACAGGTTTTGACAGCTTTCGACATAATGATTGCGATAAAATACAAACGGGTTTTAAAAAAATAAACAAAAGATTCATATAAAATATTAAAGAAAAAAATAATAAAAAAACAAATGGACTACATATAAGAATATTGTTGTATATATATGTAGTCCATTTTGCATATACAAATGAAGCCATATAAACCCCAATTCCTAAAAGGAAAGGGGGTGTGGTTGTATATGCAAAGTATCTCTGAGCAAATAGATTCTTATATAAAAAGAACTATTGTAAATGCAGTAAAGGATTTTAAAAAATTTGAGGTTAGAAAATCCCAAAAAGAAGTGTCAATTGATGACATATCCAATAACATAAGTAATGATGAAACAGCAATATTGTCTTATATGGACGATTATGCTGTTTTTTCTTTGCATTTAGAAGATGTTATTGAAGATGAACAGTTATACAAAATAATAAAATCTTTAACAGAAGAACAAAAAAGAATTTTAACATTAAGTATTTTGGAAGAATGGACATCAAAGGAAATTGCCATAAAATTTGGTAAAAGTGATAGCAGAATTAGACATATTATAAAAGACACCATTGCGAAAATAAAACAAGAATATGAAGGAGAGTAAAGAGTATGGAAAATCTTTATTATGAAATATTATTAGCAAAAGAAGGAGATGTAATTGCAAACGAAAATATAATCAAACATTATAACAAGTACATAACTTTTATGATAAACAGATATGAAATAGTAGATAAAAAAGGTTGCTATGATGAAGTTAGAAGAAAAATCTTAAATGCTATTCAGAAAATAGAAATTTAAAAAAATTTATAAAAAAACGCACACTTGCTAATTATCGTGTCGTGTATAGGAGTGAAAGGGGAAAAAGCCTTTTGCTCCTTTTTTGCACATTGAAAAATACACTAGATGTTAGTGTCATAGCTAGTTATAAAACAAAACAATGATACTTCTGTCTGGCTAACGTGATGTAAAGGGACAGCTTCTTGGAATAAAGGAGAGAGATGCAGAAACTCTATGTGAATTGAAAAATATTCATTTATAACTGGCATAAAAAATTAGAAGTGAAAGGAAATGATAATTATGAATTTTTTATTAGGAATTATATGTTTTATATTAGGATTTGTTTTAGGAGTATTTACTAGAAATATTTTAATAAAGGTAATAAGCATAAACAATAAAATAAAAATGGCAGAAAAAATAATTGCAGAGGAAAATAAAAGAAGAGAATTTAAAGAAAAATATGATTTTTCAGATAGCTTTAAAGATGAAGAACAGGAGGAAAAATAATTGGAAGATGCAATATATGATAGAGATTACAATAAAGGTAATAACAAAATCAGAAACGAAAGAAAAGATAAATTATATGAATTTGCAAAGAACAATAATATTGATATAAAAAGAGAATATTTAGATTATAACCAATATAAAAGAGGAAATATGATGAACAAATTATTGCAGGATATTGAAGATGGAAAGGTAAGAACTGTAATATTTAGTAGTTTAGATAGAGTATCAAGAAATTCAATGGAATGTTTGAATATATTAAAAAGAATTGAAAATGCTGGTGGAACTTATCTTTTTGCAGATTCACGAGATAAAAAAGTAGATAAATTAATGATACAATTACAAGTTTTTATACAAGAACATTATAAAAAGTTAGCAGAAGAAAGGTTGAGTAAATATAAGACAGAAAAAGAAATACCAATGGGCAATGAAGAAAATTTTAATTTGATAAAAGACAAGAAAATGCCATTGGGAAGATTAATGCTATATGCATATAATGGTTGCATTATGAATAATTCTAATGAGATTTTAGGACAAGACTTTGATGAGTTTTATGAAGAACAATTAGATGTTAATGTGATACCTAGAAGAATAGAGAAAAATGAAAATAATAAATTAAATGTGATTATTGATTTTGCAGATGAAAAAGATAAAAATCTATTTGAAGAATATGTCTATTATGAAGATGAAGATGAGGATTTGGAACTTTAAAATAAAATAAGTTCCTCAATATAATTGTAATAATATGTATATCGCCTATTTTTAGTAGTGATATACATTTTTTGATGGAGGTAAAATATGGGCGAAGAATATAAAAAAGTAGGCGAATATAAGGTGAAAGAGGTATATAACGAGGAAGGTCAGAAAATACAAGATGTTTTAGCAGAAATTTTTAGGTCATATTGTAAAGAAAATATGGAAAAAGAAGTTTTTGGTTAGACTTTTTTATTTTATGAATATATAATTATTATAATTATATATTTGTGGAGGAACTTATTGTTATTGGAAGGAGGAAAAATTGACAATAAGTAATCCAGAGAGATATATAGCAGGGATTTACCCTAGATTATCTAATGAGAAATTAGAAGTGAAAAATGGTGCAGTTGTTGAAACTTGTGAAGATGAAAGAGAAAGTGGAAGTATAAGTACCCAAAAGATATTTCTTAAAAATTTCTGTAAAGAAAATGGAATAAGAGTTTATAATGCAGATTATTCTGATGATGGCTATTCTGGTGCTAATTTTGATAGACCGCGGTTTTAAAAAAATGATAGCTGATATAGAGGCTGGAAAAATCAATATGGTAGTTGTTAAAGATTTATCAAGATTTGCAAGAACGAGTGGTGGAATTGATAAATACCTAGAAGAATACTTTATTGAAAAGGGTGTAAGATTTATAGCAGTTACAGATGGAATTGACACAGGGCATATAGAAACATCAGAAGAAATGGTAAAATTTAAAGCATTCTTTAATGAGTGGTTTTTAAGAGATACATCAAAGAAAGTAAGAAATGGAAAGAAAACACGAGCAAGTGAGGGAAAAGTAATGACTACATACCCTACTTATCGGTTACAAAAAAGACCCACTAGATAAAAATCATTATATTGTTGATACAGAAATTGCACCTTTAATAAGAGAAATGTTTGATTGGGCTAAAACTGGAATGACCCCATCAGATATTGCTGTAAAACTATCAGCAAGAAAAATACCTTTACCAAGTGAAGTGGTTGGAAATGTACATACTAGAAATCAATCAGAAATAAAAAGAGGTTGGAATAGAAATACAGTAGTTAAAATATTAAAAAATGAAACTTATTTAGGATATGTTAGAAATGGGACTTTAAGGAAAGTAAGTTATAAAAGTAAAAAAATTTTATTAGTACCTCACGAAGATTGGGTTATAAAGAAAGGTATGCACGAGCCAATTATTGATGAAGAAACATTTAAAATTGTACAGGAACAAATAAAAAGTAGAACTGGAGTCAGAAAGAAAAAGTATGACTGGCTTTTAAAAGGTATCATTCAATGTAAAGAATGTGGCAAAAAATTAAGTGTATTACCTGCAAAACAAAAAAGTGGTAAAATTATATTTTATTTAAGATGTAATACTTATGCAACAGCAACACATTTAAAGTTATGTACTTCTCATAATAATAATTTGGAAAAGGTAACAAATATTATATTAGAAACAATAAAAGAAAGATGTAAAAACTTTTTAGAAGAAAGCAAATATATAAATATAGCATCTACTACAAAAAATAACTTACTTTGTAGAAAGAATATGTTAAAAAATGAAATTCTATCATTAGAAAAAAGATTAAATGATATTAACAACAAAATAGACAAGTTATATGATGATAAATGTTCTGGTTTGTTAAACGAAGAAGATTTTTTTAGAATATATCAAAGAAGTAATGAACAAAAAATGATATTGACACAAAAAATAAATGACTTAAAAGAAGATGAAGAAAAAGAAACAGATGGAATTGATATATATAAAATAGTAGCAAACTTTGTAAAACAAAAAGAAATTACAAGAGAAATGTTGGTATCATTAGTTGATAAAATAGAATTATCAGAAGATAAGGAAATTACAATTTACTATAAATTTAATGCACTAAATATGAATATGGTAAAAAATGATAACAAAGAAAATATAGACAAAGTGTGCTAAAAACTTTATCATAAAAGAACATTAGCACAATA
>CAJFUM010000014.1 GCA_904420285.1 uncultured Clostridia bacterium
ATATCATCAAAATCATCAGAAACAACAGCAATATCTATGTCGCTATTTTCATTTTCTGTTCCTTTTGCATAAGAACCAAATAATATAATTGTTGTAACATTATATTTCTTTTTTATTTCTTCTATAAATTTATTTATACTATCTAAAACATCTTTATTTATTGTTCTTTCAACCATTTTTGTACCTCCTCAATATTTTTTACTTGCTCAGCAGTATATTCATTTGTACATTTATTTGCAAAACTTTTTTTATAGTCATCATATCTAGCACTTATATTAAATGTATTTATAACTTGTATTTTTTCTCTAATTTCTTTTGGTACTTCTAAATTTGCTTTTTGAGAAAGCAATATTAAATTATGAATTTTAGGAGCTATTGGATTTTTGGGATTATTTTTAGCATATAAACCTTTCAAGATTTTTTCTATTACTAAATGTCCTAAAAATAAGCACCATGTATTCTTTTTATTTTTAAATAAAACTTTCATTGTATCAAAATCATTATCGGCACTATCAAACCAATAATTCATTAAATCTATATTATTCACATGTTTTCCTCTCTTTCAACTATTATTATAACATTAAAGTCAAAATTTTACTATATTTTAATAATATTATTTTATAAAAAAATTTATTGCGTTGAATTTAATTCAAAATGCCCTTTTATATTATAGATTTACCATATCCGAGATTAAATGCCCGTAATTTAATGAATTTTAAATGATTTTTGAATATTTATCTTTATTTTATTAGGATTTTTTAGTATAATATTTTTAGAAAATAAAATTAAATCTATTTTTTAAGCATGACAAATTAGCAAAATTGCATTCATTTTTTTAAAAGTCAAAAACTAAATGCCCTTTTGCTCAATAATTATATAATCTTAAATTGTCTGCTTATTGTTATTTTTATTTTCTAAAAGTATTTACGATATTTGTAATATTTAGTATTTATACATTTATCTTTGTAAGTTTGTATGATTTTTCGTGATTGCTCATACAAATCTTGTTCAGTATAAATATCTAAATCTACTCCGAAGTGTTCAACTAAAGCACTTCGGAGTTCTCTATTTATATCGATTTTATACAATAACTCCAACCATCTAAAAAAGTTCTTATATTCCATTATTTACCACCTTCTTTCATTAAACTTGGTGATAAATTCACTTCATCTGCATCTATCTTTATTGTTCCTAATTTTTCTATTTGTTCTTCTGTTAAAATCATCAGAGTAGCATCATATGGTGTTCTTCCGTTTAATATATCTCTACTTGTGCTATTTATATTACTCATTAAATTATCAACTTTTTCTTGTGTTAGCTCATCAAATGATGTCCCTTTAGGTAATACATACCTTATGTATTCATGATTTTTTTCTATAGCTCCTTTTTGCCATGATGCTTCTGGATCACAGTAAAACACATGACTTATTATTTTTCCTGTTTCTTCATCTTTTTCTATACTTATTGGATTAAAGAATTCTGGACCATTATCTGTTAATATTACTTCAAACACTCTTTTAAATTCTTCTATTCCTAATATTTCTTTTATACTTTTTATTGCTTTTTCTACACATTCCATTGTTTTTTGTTCTAATATGTATATTAGCATTAATTTACTTCGTCTTATCAACAGTGTTAAAAATACTTTTCCTCCCTTTTTTCCTTCTACTGTATCCATTTCTACTATTGAACAGTCTGGATGTTTTCCTATATATTCCTTAAAATCTTCATATGTTCTCCCTTTTCGTATCGCTGTTTCTCTTCGTATTCGTTGCTTTTTACTTTCTTTTCTCTTTTTATATTTTACTTTCCTTGGTAAGTCTATATTTTTAAATGAAAACACTCCTAATTCTACATAATTATACATCGTTGCTCTTGAAAATGTTATTTCATCTGGATGATTCGCATATATATGACTTATACTCTGATGCTTTTCTTTTATCAATGGTGTTATTAATTTATCTAACTCATATATATCTTCTTTTGTTTGATTTATTCCGTATCTTGATGTTCGTAAATTTTCACTATATTCATCATTTGCAAATTTTGCATAGTAGTAATATTTTATTTTTCTACATTTATTCTTTTGTTCACATCCATTACACACATATGGCGCTCCTGTTAACTTGTAACAAATATCCTCTTCATAACAGTCCATTTTTTTGTTACAGTCAAACCTTTTACATTCATTTCTGCTTTTGCATAAATTATTTGTATTATTGAATCCACTTGGTTTCTTCCTAAATCTATGCTTTTGTACTTCTCTTGCTATCGTTCTTCTATTTTTATTTAAATTCTCTCCAATTTCTGTAAAATTTTTTCCTCTATTTAATCCTATTTCTATGAAATTTCTTTCTTCATATGTTAGATGTTTATTAGGTATGTGTTCTATTCCCATTTATTTCCTCCTAACAAACAACAAGCAGACATACATATATTATACCTTTTTTAGGCGGTCATCACAAATTGTGCTAACCGCCTAAAACTATTTTAATATATTTCTTAAATTGTCAATTTCAGAAATGGCATAAAGAGCTTTGACAAGGAGTTTGTTCATTTTATACATTTCTTTCATTGACAATTTATCTACATTTTGTCTATCTCTAATTTCCCGTTTCTTATGTTAATCGGGCATTTAACTTTTTATTTAACC
>CAJFUM010000015.1 GCA_904420285.1 uncultured Clostridia bacterium
GAAAATAATAAATTAAAAAATTACATTGAAAAAACTTTTGAAGTAATAAAAAATATTTTTAGTTTTCCTATTGATAAATTTAAATGTTAGTAAATAATTTTATTCAATATTTTGACAAATAAAATAGCTTGTATCCGAAGATACAAGCTATTTAAAACGATTATTTCGTTGGTTGCGGGGGGAGGACTCGAACCTCCGACCTTTGGGTTATGAGCCCAACGAGCTGCCAACTGCTCCACCCCGCGATGTATGAACAAAATATATTATACATTTTTTTATTTTCATTGTCAATACTTATGCAATAATTTTATATATTACTATTATATGCAAGTAACTGAAAAATATTCTAATTTTGTACATATAAATAAAAATCATATGATATAATATAAAATATTTATTAAGGAGGGATGATATTATGAATAATGTTATTAAAAACTTAATAGAAAGAAGGAGTATTAGAAATTTTACTAATGAACAAATTTCAAAAGATGATCTAAATAATATAGTAAAGGCAGGAGAATATGCACCTAGTGGAATGGGAAAACAATCACCTAAAATGGTAGTTATTCAAAATAAAGAATTAATTGAAAAAATTGCCAATATAAATGCACAAATTATGGGAAGAGATACTAATCCTTTTTATGGAGCTCCTACACTAATAATAGTTTTTGCAGATAAAACAGTAGGAACATATATTGAAGACGGTAGCTTGGTTATGGGTAATCTTTTAAATGCGGCACATAGTTTAGGATTGGGAGGATGCTGGATTCATCGAGCAAAAGAAACATTTGAAACTCCCGAAGGCAAAGAACTATTAAAAAAATGGGGAATCGAAGAAAATTATGTAGGTATAGGAAATTGCATAATAGGCCATATAAATGGAGAATATCCTGTAGCAAAACCACGTAAAGAAGATTATATAAAATTTGTTGAATAAAAGAGTAAAATTAGGAGGAGAATATGTTGGATAATATTAAAGTTTTATGTCATAGTAGTATAAAAATAGAAGGAGAGAAAATTATATATTTTGATCCATTTAAAATTACTGAAGATTATAGTGATGCAGATTATATTTTTTGTACTCACTCTCATTATGATCACTTTTCACCGAATGATATAAAAAGACTTATTAAAGAAAATACAAAATTAGTAGTAACTAAAGATTTAAAAAAAGAGGCAAAAGAATTAGTAAGAGAAGAAAATATCTTATTTGTTGAACCAGATAAAGAATATGTTTTTGATGGATTAAAATTTTCAACAACAAATGCATATAATATAGATAAACAATTTCATCCTAAAGAAAATAACTGGGTGCGGATATATTGTGGATTTAGATAATGTAAAATACTATATAGCTGGAGATACAGACAATATAAATGAAATTCAAAATATAAATTGTGATGTAGCATTTATACCAGTTGGAGGAACATATACAATGAATTATGAAGAAGCTGCACAATTAGCCAATACTATTAATTCAAAATTAATAGTGCCTACACATTATGGAGAAATAGTAGGAGATAAAGAAGATGGTAAAAAGTTTGCTAAATTAATAAAAAATAAAGAAGTTAAAGTGTATATAAATTAATTTTATAAATTATTTAGGAGAAAAATTATGTTAAAAAAAGTTAGAAAAATTTTAATAAGTATAATAATTACTTTAATAATGTACATAATATTTAGCAATAATGTAAATGCGAGTAGCCATTTATACTTAGAAGAGTTAGATTTTAATGTTAATATAAATGAAGATGGAAGTATGAATGTAGTTGAAACATGGCTTATAGATATAACAGATACAAATACTTTATACAAAGATTTTGAGTTAGATAAAGACAAATATTCTTCAATTACTAATGTAAAAGTTAAAGAAATAACAGATGGAATAAACAAAAATTATACTCAAATAGATGAAGAAATGTATCATGTTACTAAAGATTGTTATTATGGTTTAAAAATTGATAGTAACACATTTGAAATTGCATGGGGCGTGGGTTTAGATAATGATACAGATACAAGAAAATATGAAATCTCGTATACTGTAAATGATGCCATAAGTAAATATAATGATTATGCAGAACTCTATTGGCAATTTGTAGGAGAAGATTTTGAAATAAATGCAAAAAAAATAGAAGGAGTTATTACTCTACCATCTTTAGCATCAAATAAAGATGATATAAAGGTTTGGGGACATACAGAGGGATTAAATGGAGAAATATATGCTACAGAAGCAAATAAAATAGAATTTACATTAAATCATTTTTATTCTGGCAGATATGTAGAAATAAGAACATTATTTCCAACAGATATGATAACAAATTCTAATAGAACATATAATAAAGATAGATATGAAGAAGTAGTAAAAGAAGAAACAAAATGGGCTAATGAAGCAAATTTCAAAAGAAATTGGGAAAAAACAAAAGATACAATTTTTCAATGTTTATTAATAATTGCAATAATAGCATTTGTAATAGTATATATTTTTAAAATTATAAAATATGCAAAAAAATTAAGTAGTTTAAAAAAATATACTCCAGAGCAAGAACTAGATTATTTTAGAGAATTGCCTTCAAAAACTACTACTCCGGGAGAAGCGGTATATATATTACAAGAGCCATATAATAGCTTTAATAGATATTATGGCAAAATATTTACAGCAGTATTATTAAATTTAAAATTAAGAAAATATATAGATTTTAGAATTGAAAAAAATGAAAAAAACAAAGAAAAAATATATATTAGTTATTTAAAAGATGGAGAAGTTACATTAAAAAAAGATGAAAATGATATATTAAAATTTATAAAAAGTGCAATAGGAAAAAAAGAAGAAATAGAAGTAAAAGATTTAGAAAAATACATAAAATCTCATTCAACAAGTGTAGAAAGACTAATAAAAAATGCAAAAAAACATATAGAAACTCAGCTTACAAAAGAAAAAAGCTTAAGTAAAACAGAGCAAGAAGAATATTTAAAATATAGCAGTAATGCTTCTGTATATTATGTAATGACTATAGTATTCTTAACTTGGGCTTTCCCAGTTTCTATAGTAATGTTCATTAATGGAATTTTATGCTCAAAAATTAAAAAGAGAATAAATGTTTTAACACAAAAAGGAATAAACGAAAAGGAAAAATGGAAAGGATTAAAAAAATATATGGAAGACTTTTCATTGCTAAATGAAAAAGAAATACCTGCAATTGAAGTATGGGAAGAATATTTAGTATATGCAACAGCATTTGGAATAGCACAAAAAGTATTAAAACAATTAAAAGAAATTTATCCAAATATAGAAGAATTAGATACAATTGGAACTTCGTGTATATATTTTATGTACCATACTAATTTCTCAACTACATTTAGTAGCTCAATTAATTCTGCCATATCAACATCTTACTCATCTGCTACAGGAGGTGGAGGAGGCTTCTCTGGTGGCGGAGGAGGAGGCCGGAGGCCGGTGGAGGCGGCGGAGGCAGATAAAAAATATATAATTAATATTTAATAAGGAGGTTTTAATATGAAATTAAAAGATAAAATTGCAATAGTAACAGGTGGCGCAATGGGCAATGGTTTGGGAATAGTAAAAATATTTTTAAAATATGGAGCAAAAGTCTCAATATTTGATTATTCAGAAAAAGTAATGGATACAGTAGCTAATTTACAAAAAGAAGGCTATGAAGTTGATGGATACTTAGTAGATATTCGTAAAACAGAAGAAATACAAAAAGCAACACAAGAAGTAATAAACAAGTATAAAAAAATAGATATTTTAGTAAATAATGCAGGTGTAGCTAAATTAACTCCATTTTTAGAAACAAGTGATGAAATTAGAGACTTTCATTTTGATATAAATATAAAAGGTACTTGGAATATGTCAAAAATTGTATTACCATACATGCCAGAAGGAGGAGCAATTGTTAATTTATCATCTGTTACTGGAACAATGGTAGCAGATACTGGAGAAGTAGCCTATGCAACAACAAAGGCAGCATTACTAGGATTTACAAAAGGCTTAGCAGCAGAAGTAGTAAATAAAGGTATAAGAGTAAATGCAATATTACCAGGATATATTATGACTCCAATGGTAGAAGGAATTGCAAAAGATTCAAATAATACAAATCCAAATTCAGTTGTAGAAGGAATTGCAAATGGAATCCCAATGAAAAGATTAGGAACTATTGAAGAATTAGGAGAATTAGCTGCATTTTTAGCAAGTAGTGAAGCATCATATTTAACAGGGCAAGGTTATGTAATAGATGGAGGTTCTACTCTACCAGAGACAATGAGCGTAGGAGTATAAAATAGAATATAAATAAAAAAATGAATATATTTTATTATATTCATTTTTTTTTATATAATTATACACTATTCATAAAGTAGAATTATTCTATTACCTATTTTTTCAACAAGCCCATCTTCTTTTAATAGTTTCAATTCTCTCATCATTGCACTTCTATCAACATTTAAATAATCTGCAAGATCAGTAAGAGAAAGTGGAAGCTCAAAAGATTTTGAAAGCTTTCTAGTAGATATAAGCGAAAAATACATTAGTAATTTATCACGGGTAGACCTTTGAGTTAACAACTCAATTCTTGTATTTAAATCAGTTATTTTATTTAATATTAAAGTTGGAAGATTTTCCGATAATGTATTATGAAATTCACAAGAAGGAGAACAAGGTTTTTTAATCTCATCATAAAGATAAAAAAGAACTGTACAATTTGAACGTGCTTCAACTAACAATTCATTATTAGTAGTTACCTTATAAAAAACTTCTCCAAATAAAGCATTTTTAGAAAAATGTTCAACTATTGTTCTATTTCCATTCAAATCATAACGAACCAAATCTGCGTTTCCATCTAAAAGGATACACAATTGGTTCCTTTTTTGTATATATGTTGTAATAATTTGATTTTTAGAAAACTTCTTTTTTTGTGCTTTATTACAACTGCATGAAAAATTATATAAAAAAGTATCAATATTAAAATTAGCATTCATTTTAATGTCCCCCATATCTACATAAAATATTATAAAGGAAACAAGCTCTAAAAGCAATAAAACAAAGCAAAAAAATTGTAATGAAAATGTAATATTAAAATTAAAAAAATAATCCCTACAGCCTCTAATAGAAAAATAAATTTAGCATAATATGTAGCTTATGCAACAGAAAAAAATAAAAAAAATATATAATATAATAGCTATAAAAGTTTTCTAATGGAGGGTTGTATGAAAGTTATAAAAAGAGATGGAAGAGCAGTTGATTACGACAGAACCAAAATACAAATAGTAATAGAAAAAGCAAATAAAGAAGTTAGTGAAGATAAAAGAGCATCAAAAGAAGATATAAAAAAAATAATAAAATATATAGAAGAACTAAATAAAAAAAGAATATTAGTAGAAGACATACAAGATATTATAGAAGAAAAATTAATGGAACAGAGAAAATACGAATTAGCTAAAAAATATATAGTATATAGATATACAAGAGCATTAGTTAGAAAACAAAACACTACAGATGAAACAATACTAGGAATAATTAGAAAAGATAGTAAAGAAGACATGAATAATAGTGATGAAATAACACCAGCAGCACAAAGAAACTATATAGCTAGCGAAGTATCCAGAGATTTAACTAAAAGATTATTGCTTCCAGAAAAAATTGCTAAAGCTGAAGAAGAAGGAATACTTCATTTTCATAATGCAGACTATTTTGTACATCCAATGATAAATAGTAGTTTATTAAATATAAAAGATATATTAGAAAATGGAACAGTAATAAATGGAAAATTAATAGAAACTCCTAATACATTTTTAGTAGCATGTATGGTAATAAGCCAGGTAATTGCTGCAATTTCAAACAATCAATATGGTGGACAATCTATAGATTTTATACATTTAGGAAAATATTTAAACAAAACATACAAAAAATTTAAAAATCAAATTGAAGAAGAATACAGAGGGGAAATAAAAGAAGAATTTATAGAAAACTTGGTACAAAATAGAGTAAAATCAGAATTAACTTCTGGAATAGAAATACTAAATTATCAAATAAATACTTTAAAAGCAATAAATGGAAAAATACCATCAATTACTTTTTTCTTACATATAGAAGAAAACGACCCATATTTAAAAGAAAATGTAATGATAATTGAAGAAATATTAAAACAAAGATATGAAGGAATAAAAGATGAAAATGGAGATAAAGTAACAGTATCATTTCCAAAATTAGTATATGTTTTAGATGAATGCAATTCTTTAAAAGATGGAAAGTATGACTATATTACAAAACTTGCAATAAAATGCTCACTAAAAAGGCAAAACCCAGTATATATTTCTGCTAAAAAAATGAGAGAAAATTATGAAGGAAATGTATTTAGTCCAATCGGAGAGCACGGATTTTTATCTTTATGGAAAGATTCAGAAGGTAAATATAAATTCGAAGGAAGGTTCAATCAAGGAACTGTAACAATTAATTTACCACAAATTGCAATATTAAGTGAAGAAAATGAAAATCAATTTTGGAAATTATTAGACGAAAGATTAGATTTATGTTTTGAAGCATTAATGTGTAGACACTATTCTTTAGTAGGAATTAGTACAAATATCAGTCCAATACATTGGATATATGGAGCGTTAACTAGATTATCTAAAGAAGAAAAAATAGATTCACTTCTATATGGGGGATATTCTACAATAACATTAGGATATATAGGAATATATGAAATGACAAAATTAATGACTGGTGTTAATCCAATGGAAGAAGCGGGATACAAATTTGCTGTTAAAGTTTTAAAATATTTAAATAAAGTTATTGAAAAATGGAAAACAGAAACTAATATAGGTTTTGTGTTATGTGGAATAGAAAATACATCAGTATTAAAAAAGTTTGCAAAAATAGATAGAGAAAAATATGGAACAATAAAAGGAATAAATGATAAAGAAATTTACACAAGTTCATTTGATATAAATGAAGAAGAAAAAATAAATATATTAGAAGAATTACAATATGAAGCAGATTTACAAAAATATTCATTAGGTGGTCATATTACTAAAATATCTAATATTAATGAAGATAATATAGAGGAAATTATTAAATATGCATATGAAAATATAGAATATTTAGAATTAAATTAAAAAGGATAATATTGGATATTTTATCAACATAAAATCAAAATAAAGGAAACAAGGCTAAAACACATTAAAAATAAAGAAAAAAATTGTAACATAAATGTAATATAAAAATTTTAAAAATATAAAACAAGAGCCTCTAATATAATTTTAATTGCAAAAATCAAATTTCATAATATGTGACTTTTGCAACAGAAAAAAGAAATAAAAGAGTTATAATATACCCATAATAAAAATGAAGCGAAAGAAAGGAATGTGAAAAATATGCAAGTAATAAAAAGAGACGGAAGAGTAGTAGAGTTTAATCCAGAAAGAATAGTAAAAGCTGTAACATTAGCAATGTCGCAGACACCAGGAGGAGTAGATATAGATTTAGCAAATAAAATAGCATCAAGTGTTCAAAAACAATTTGAAGACAAAATACAAGCTACAGTATACGATATACAAGATGCAGTAGAAAAAAAATTAATGGCATCATCAAGAAAAGAAGTTGCACAAAGCTATATTACATATAGATATAATAGAGATGTAGCAAGAAAATCTAAAACAAAAGAAGTATTTTTAGACATAATTGGAGCAAAAGCAAATGATATAACTAGAGAAAATGCAAATATGAATGCAGATACTCCAGCAGGAATGATGATGAAATTTGCTTCAGAAACTACCAAACCATTTGTAGACGATTTTCTATTATCAACAGAAGCAAGAGAAGCTGTAAAAGATGGGCATATACATGTACATGATAAAGACTATTATCCAACTAAATCATTAACATGTTTACAACATCCATTAGATAAAATTTTAAAAGAAGGATTTAAAGCTGGACATGGTGCATCTAGACCAGCAAAAAGAATAGAAACTGCTAGCATACTTGGCTGTATTTCAATGGAAACAGTACAAAACGAAATGCATGGTGGACAAGCAATACCAGCATTCGACTACTATTTAGCACCATATGTTAGAATGACATATAAAGAAGAAATAAATAAAATTGCTGAATTTGTAGAAAAAGACTTATCACATCTCCTAGATATAAATATAGATGATTATATTAAAAAACCAGTAAAAGGATTACAAGGTGATGAAAAATATATACAAGAAGCTATAAATAATACTGTTGGAAGAGTACATCAATCTATGGAAGCATTTATACATAATATGAACACAATTCACTCAAGAGGTGGAAACCAAGTTGTATTTAGCTCTATAAATTATGGAACAGATACATCTCCAGAAGGAAGATGCATTATAAGAGAATTATTACTTTCAACTGAAAGAGGAGTGGGAAATAATGAAACACCAATTTTCCCAATACAAATTTGGAAAAAGAAAAGAGGAGTAAATTATTTACCAGAAGATAAAAACTACGATTTATATAAATTAGCATGTAGAGTAACAGCAAAAAGATTTTTCCCTAACTTCATAAACTTAGATGCAACATTTAATCAAAACGAAAAATGGAACGCAAATGATCCTAAAAGATATATGTACGAATGTGCTACAATGGGTTGTAGAACAAGAGTATTTGAAGATAGACATGGAGAAAAAACTTCAGTAGGAAGAGGAAACTTATCTTTTACAACAATTAATTTACCAAGAATTGCAATAGAATCAGCATTAGAAGCACAAGAACAAACTGGAACAAAATTTGAACTAGGAAAAGGTTCAGAAGAACATATGACAGCAGCATTTAAAAAAGCTGTAAAGAAAATATTTATGCAAAAATTAGATAAATATGCAAATATAACAGCAAGACAATTATATGATAGATATAGATTCCAATGTACTGCAGTAGCAAAACAATTCCCACTATTAATGTCGGGATTATGGACAGGAAGCGAAGAACTAAAACCATTTGATAGCGTAGAACCAGTTCTAAAACATGGAACATTAGGAGTAGGATTTATTGGATTAGCAGAAGCTTTAACAGTACTTACAGGAAAACATCATGGGGAATCTGAAGATTCACAAAAATTAGGATTAGAAATAATAAGTGAATTAAAAGAACTTGTAGATGGATTCTCAGATAGATATAATTTAAACTTCTCAGTACTAGCAACTCCTGCAGAAGGTTTGGCTGGAAGATTTACAAAAATAGATAGAAGAGAATTTGGAACAATATTAGGAGTAACAGATAGAGAATATTACACAAACAGTAACCATGTACCAGTTTGGTATAAATGTACAGCAGAACAAAAAGCAAAAATAGAAGCACCATACCACGATTTAACAAGAGGAGGACATATATTCTATATAGAATTAGATGGAGATGCTACACATAATCCAGATACAATAGAAGCAGTTGTAGATTTAATGGACAAGTATAACATGGGATATGGTAGTGTAAACCATACAAGATCAAGATGTATGCATTGTGGATTTGAAAATGCAGATGCTAATTTAAAGGTTTGCCCAGTATGTGGTAGTGATGAAATAGATACAATACAAAGAATAACAGGATATTTAGTAGGAACTACATCACGTTGGAATAGTGCAAAACTTGCAGAATTAAAAGATAGAGTTACTCATACAGGACTTGGTTCTGATGAAATAAAGGGGGCTTAAGCAAATGAACATGGCAGGTTTTTATGATGAAAGCATATCAAATGGATTAGGATGGAGAGCAGTATTATTTGTAAGTGGATGCCCACATCATTGTCCAGGATGTCATAATGCAATAGCACAAGATTACAATTATGGAGAAAAATTTAATAAACAAGAAATAATTAATAGAATATGCGAAAATTCTATATTAAAAGGAATTACAATTAGTGGTGGAGAACCATTATGCAAAGAAAATATTGCAGAAGTATTAGATTTTATAAAAGATGTAAAAAAAGTAAGACCAAACTTTAATGTATGGTGCTATACAGGATATACACTAGAACAATTAGAAGATAGAAAAGACGAAATAACAGATGAAACATTAAAAAATATAGATGTACTAGTAGATGGAAGATTTGTAGAAGAAAAGAAAAATCCAACATTAAAATTCAAAGGATCAGAAAACCAAAGAATATTAGATGTACAAAAATGTATATCAGAACACAAAATTGTACAAGTAGCACTATAATTAAATAAAAAATCAAAACTAAATAATATAAACAAATATAAAAAATAAAAACATTACAGTATGTAAATTAAAAAAATTACTATCTGTAATGTTTTTTTCATCTCCACACGGTATAAAAATGTTACAAAATTGTTACAACAATATTACAGTTTAATTACAAATAAGAAAATATATTGAAAACAAAATACAGATAGTATAAAATAAAAGCATACAATTGGCTACAAGAATAATAAAATCATGTGAAAACAAAGAAAAAATAAAGAAAAAAAGAGAGCAAAGGAGAAAAACTAAAATGAAGCAAATGAGAATAGCTGAAAGCCTTGGTACTGTACACACACACACACACACACACACACACACACACATTACTTATAGAAAATAAATTAAATACAAGAGAAAGAAGCTATATTAGAAGAATGTATAATAGGCATTATTAGTGGTGCCTATCCTTTTATAACTAAAAATTTGCAAGCAAAAATACTTGCAAATATAAAATAATTAGAAAGATATTGTTTGTTTAAAATGTGTATGTATAAAAATGGCAATAGCGGAGCAAACTATAGGTAGTGTTTTAATTTTTCAAATTATTTGGTTGCTACGCAGTACTGCAAAAATTTTCAAAATATGCTTTAAAAGATACAACTTGTTAAAAGATAAAGAATATATACAAAGCTTAACTAGTAAAGTATATATTTATCAAATTTTTTTGTACTTTGTTGTCGCAAACAAATAGCCAGAAATAAAATTACATTTTATTTCTGCCCGTTTGCTCCAATCGCACTCGCTTCGAAGAAGCTCGTTTGGTCGCTACGCAGTACTACAAAAATTTTCAAAATATATACTTTACTAGTTAAGTGAAAAAATAATAAAAACGAAAAGAAGTAAATAATAAAAATTAAATAAAAATTAAAAAATAAAAAAGGAGGAAAAGGATGAAAGGGAAGAAACAAAGGCGGAATAACGTTAATAACTCTAGTATTGACAATAGTAATTATCATAATACTGGCAACAGTGGCTATAAATGCAATATTTGGAAGTGATGGGCTAATAACAAGAGCTCAGCAGGCAAAAGAATTAACTGAAATGTCAAGTATAAAAGATAGAATGGAGTTAGCAAAAGCAGAGGCATATTTAGATGAAAATGGAAAAATAACAGCAGACCATTATTTTGATATCTTAGAAGAAGAAGGAATAATAGTAGATAAAGAAACAGATGTAGTAGATAATGGAGATGGAACATATGAAGTAACAACAGAGCCAGGATATGTATTTGAAGTAGAAATAACAGAAGATGGAGATATGGAAATAGACTATGTTGGAAAAGGGGAGAATATAGGGCCAAGAATAAGAGAAATAAAAATAACAGGAACAACAACAAATAGTGTAACAATAGAAGTAGATGCAAGAAATGCAGAAGATGCAGATTACACATACACATACCAAAAAGTAGGAGAAGAAGAATGGAAAGATGCAGGAACAAGTAAGAGTAATACATGTACAATAGAAAATTTAGAAGCACAAGCAAGTTATACAATAAAAGTAAAAGTAGAGACAAAAAATGGAGTAGCAGAAGAAGAAATAAGTACAACAATAGGAGAATTACCAGAAGGAACAATAACATTTGGAGAAGTAGAATGGGCAGGAGATGGAACAGCAAGTGTAGCCATTAACACAAGTGAAGAAGGCTACCAATTACAATATCAAAAAAATGGAATAGACGGACAATGGACAACAATAGGAAGTGGAGAAAAAATAACCGGATTAGTGCATAATGATACAATCTATGGAAGGCTATTTGATGGAGTAAATGGAACAAAAGATGATGCAAGTGTAAGTATAAAAGATGAAGTAGACCCAGTAGTAACAGTTACTCCAGGAGGAACAACAACAAATAGCATAACAGTAAGTGTGGCAGCAGTAGATAATGAAAGTGGAATGGCAGATAGTTTAACATACACTTATTACATTAAAAAGAGTACAGAACCAGACAGTAGTTATGTAGCAAAAGCAAATAATATAGCACAAAATAGCTACACATTTAGTGGATTAACACAAGAGACAAGTTATGATGTAAAAGTAGAAGTA
>CAJFUM010000016.1 GCA_904420285.1 uncultured Clostridia bacterium
ATTTAAAATTCATTAAATTACGGGCATTTAATCTCGGATATGGTAAATCTATAATATAAAAGGGCATTTTGAATTAAATTCAACGTACATCTGAAAAATCGACTTTTTCCATCTTTTCTATTGACTCTATACATATATTTGTGTTATAAATATATGTGTTATGTTATTTGGCCCCTTGGTCAAGCGGTTAAGACGCAGCCCTCTCAAGGCTGAATCATGGGTTCGATTCCCGTAGGGGTCACCAATAATTTAAAATATAGAGTATCAAAAACTTTATAGTTTTTTTTATACTCTATATTTTTTTAGCAGAAATAATTTTTATTCTACTAATAATATAAATTTTTTTGTTATTTAATAAATAAACTTATTATAAATGAAAATAGCCAAGATATAACTGAATCTATAATTGCAAATACAATAATAAAGTAAATAATTGTATCGTAATTAAAATAATTTGTTATCTTTTCTGTAATTTTAATTACAATTAAACCTAATATGAAATATAGAATAAGTAATACTAATATAGTTCCTATACCAATATTAATATTTATACCTATAATACTTCCGAATATCAAAGATGTAATTATTGGAATAAATGTTTTTGCAAGCGTATATGCTATTACATCAATTATGTAAGAATACTTATTGATTGTAGCAAAAACAACTATTCCAATCAATATAATATTTAAATATAAAAGCAAAGAGTCAAAACTAGAAAAAGCTAAAAAGGTCTCCATTCAAATTCTCCTTCTTATAAATTATTTTTAAAAATATATCCTATATCAATAATACTTTTATTATTTAATAATATTTCTAAAAAATTATAAAAGTTTAAATATTTTCTTTCAACAAAGCTCTATAAATATTGATTTTTAAACAATTTTTGAATTTTGTGAGAGTAATTTGGGGAGCATTTAGGGAGGTTATTTGCAAAAAAATCACCTTTTTCTCAAAGTGTTCCTCCCAGATTTTGCTCAAAAAAATAATTCGATTCATCAACTTATCTTTATTTTAACATAAAAATTAAATTTTTCAATTATTTTAAATATATTTCAGTAAATCAATTGACATTTAAGTATAAATATCATATAATCAAACAAGTGTTTTAATGTGCATATTGCTTAAGGAGTGATGTTGTTGGAAGAAAAAGAAATTATAGAAAATAAAACTGAATATATAAATACTATTGCCCATAAGCAATTAGCCCTAAACCGATTGGATTCATTGCTAACTTATCACATAGAAAATAATAATTTAAAAAAAGCTAATTTATTATCTTATTGGTTTGAAGATTTTGCTAAATATAATCTAGCAGAAGAGAATTTTAATCCTAAACTTTTGAAAAAATATAAGCGTGGAAGTATAATAAAAGCTAATTTAGGATTTAATATTGGAAACGAGGAGGGTGGTCTACATTACTGCATTGTTTTAGATAAAAGTAATGCACTATCATCAGGAACTCTAACTGTAATTCCATTAACTTCCATAAAAGAAAATAAAAAGTATAATAATTCAACACTTAATTTAGGAAGTGAAATATATATTAATCTAAAGAAAATATGTGATACTATGTCTAAAAAATTATCTGAAGAATATGAAGATATATGGAAATTACCTGCAGGAAAAGTAGAAGAATTTAATACTGATTTTAAGTATATAAAAAAGGTAGAAAAAGAAATTTCAAAGATGAAAAAAGGCAGTATTGCTCTAGTATCTCAAATTACAACAATTAGTAAGCAAAGAATATATGACCCAAAAACATCTTCTGATATTTTGGCTAACTTAAGAGTTTCAGATAATACTTTAGACCTAATTGACTCAAAAATTAGGGAACTTTTTATAAAATAATTGGTATAATATTTGACAAATATGCATATTATATATTATAATAAAGTTAGAACTCAGCAGTGCGATATCTTAGATATTAGTACCTGCAGAATAGAAGACTTTATGAGTGGTTCATTGCAACCACTCTTTTTTTATTAAAAAAGAGAATTATTTAATCAAATAACGACAATTAGCAAACAAAGGATTTGCAAGGATACTGTACGAAGAAACAAAGCTCTATAAATATTGATTTTTAAACAATTTTAGAATTTCGTAGGAGTAATTTTTGGAGCGTTTAGGGAGGTTATTTGCGAAAAAATTGCTATTTTTAATAGTGTTCCTCCCACAATTTTGCTCAAAAAATAATTTGATTAATCAACTGTTAAAAAATGTATAATATTCTTTAACTAAATATTATCTATGCTACTTTTATTCCTGTATCAATCACTTCTTTAATAAAATAATCAGATTCTTCATCAAAGTCTTTCTTTTTTATTGGGTGTGGTTCTATTCTAGCATCTATATCCCAAGTCATACCCATTAAAATTGCCATACAATCATAGATATCATCAAAATCATCAGAAACAACAGCAATATCTATGTCGCTATTTTCATTTTCTGTTCCTTTTGCATAAGAACCAAATAATATA
>CAJFUM010000017.1 GCA_904420285.1 uncultured Clostridia bacterium
AGACACATCTGTAAACTCGCCAAAGTTTGATGTGTCTAAAACATTATTCCGAGGTTGACCACGTTTGTGGTTTCTCCATTTCCTATAATTATTATACATAGTCATAGTGAATTTGTCAATGCTAATTTTATATTGATAGTGTCAAATTTCCCGAAAAAACTTGCCACTATCCTAAAAAATACGAAACTTGCATATTAAATAGCTATACTATATAATGTATAAAAAAATTATTATAATATTTCTTTTTGTTTAATAACAAGAATCCCCAAAGTAAAGGAGAAAATAAATGGAAACTTTAAACTATTTATTTGTTTTTTTAGAAGGAATGTTATCATTCTTATCTCCATGTGTGCTACCACTTTTGCCAATATATATTAGTTATCTAGCAGGCAATGGTAAAGAAGTAGATGAAAATGGAAATATAAAATATATAAGAAAAAAAGTTTTTACAAATACAGTTTTATTTGTTATAGGAATTTCATTTGCCTTCTTTATTTT
Source organism: uncultured Clostridia bacterium (assembly GCA_904420285.1). Classification (GTDB taxonomy): domain Bacteria; phylum Bacillota; class Clostridia; order TANB77; family CAG-508; genus CALXVA01. The sequence goes on from CAJFUM010000017.1 coordinate 499, forward strand.
AGGAATGTCATTTTCAGCAATAGGAGCCTTTCTTCATGAATATAGACAAGTGTTTACCAATATTGCAGGAGTATTTATTATTTTAATGGGACTAGTACAATTAGGAGTAATAAAGTTTTCTTTTTTAGAAAAAGAATATAAACTCAAAACTAAAATAAATTTAAAAAAGATGACACCTTTAATTGCTTTTGTTCTAGGATTTACTTTTAGTTTTGCATGGACTCCTTGTATTGGACCTGCTCTAGCATCAGTACTTATGTTAGTATCTAGTAGCCAAAGCGTTTTACAAGGAAATTTGTTAGTATTATTATATACTGCAGGTTTTGCTATTCCATTTTTACTAGTAGGATTTTTTACAACAGAGATATTAAACTTTTTAAATAAGCATCAAAAAATATTAAAATATACAATAAAAATTTCAGCTGTTATTTTAATTTTAATAGGAATTTTAACATTAACAGGTATATATGAAAAAATGAATTCTTATTTGAATCAATTGAATAATAATAATACCCAGCAAGAAATAAATAAGCAAGAAGAAAACGTGCAAGTGCAAGAAGAACAGAGTCAAAATGAATTATCAAATAGTGATGATATTCAAACTAATGAGCAAGAAACTAGTAGACAAGATGCGATAAATTTTTCGCTACAAGATCAATATGGAGTACAACATCAATTATCAGATTACAAAGGAAAAGTAGTATTTTTAAATTTTTGGACTACATGGTGTGTATATTGTCAAACAGAATTACAAGATTTACAGGAGCTATATAATGAATATAATAAAAACAAAAATGAAGTTGTGTTCTTAGGTGTAACTAGCCCATCGAGTAGTGAAAATAGAAATGCAGCAGATGTATCTAAAACAGAAATTTTGCAATATATAGAGCAAAAATCTTTAGATTTTCCAATGTTGTTTGATGAAAAAGGAGATGTATATAATTCTTATTATATTTATTCTTTCCCAACATCTTTTCTAATTGATAAAGAAGGAAAGGTAGTATGGTATTCACCTGGAGCACTACCAAAAGAAACTATTAAAAGTGAAATAGATGCCTTGTTAGAAGAGTGAAAATTTTATATAGGACCACATTTGTGGTTCTTTTATTATTCATATATTTATAGAATAAAAAATAGTTGATTTGCAATAAAAAACAATGGTATAATTAATTGCAACATATTGTTTTTTTTTGACCAAGATAAGGAAATAAAATTAGTAAACATACGAAAATAGAAAGAAAAATATATTGAAATTAAGAGTGGGCGAATGAAAAGTGAATATTAGTATTAAGTATCATATACCAGCTAGAGAGATGGATTTCGTAAATATAAATTTATCTAAAGATAATAAAATTTTTTTAGACCCATTCAGAATTAGAATGGGAAAAACGGAATTTCATAAATTATGTAATAAAAAAATAGAATATTTTATTTCAAATTTACTAGAACTAAGTAAAAAAAGAAAATATGACAAATTAATTGAGATAATAGAGAATCTTTATGAAAGAAACGAAACAAGGTTAGGCTATTCATTACAAACTGCTTATGGCAAAAGCTTTGGAGAAAATGGAGGAAAAAATTTAGTAAAATTACTTGCTAATAATGATTTTGTTTCTTCTGGAAAGATAGAAGACATATTCGATTGCTTAATGATGATACCAAATATTGGAGAAGATAAAGTTTCTGATTTAATTACAACAATTATATTCTTAGATTTAATAAAATATACACAAAATCAGTGTGATTTGTGGAAAATAGAAATGAATAAAATAAGTTTAGATAAATTATGTTGGGAAGATAATTTAAAGCAATGGGTAAAAATAGATACAGAACTCCCTGTATATAATAATAAAGCAATTGTATTTGTACCAAAATCTTTTGTTAGTGAAAAATATTTATTTTCATATGAAAAGCTATATAGAGATGTAATTATACCTTTATATAAACAAAGAGAATTTGATACTATTGGTTCTAAATTTGTTATAAAATATAAAAATGGAAAAAAACATGTATTAGGAAATGAACTTAGAAAAGAATATCCATGTACGAAATATATAGTTATGGATTTTATAAAGAAATATTATAATGTTTATAGAGATTATAAATCTAATTTTATATAGTGTCAATAACTTTTGAAAATGTCATAAAAATTTTTCAAAATTAACTTTTAATTATGTCATAGTGAACTGCTTGATAACAGTTCACT
>CAJFUM010000018.1 GCA_904420285.1 uncultured Clostridia bacterium
AGTGAACTGTTATCAAGCAGTTCACTATGACATAATTAAAAGTTAATTTTGAAAAATTTTTATGACATTTTCAAAAGTTATTGACACAGTTTTGAAATAAAATTTAATAAAACGAAAAGAGACACATATGTGTATAAGTGCCCCCCTAATATTTTAAATTTAACAAAAATTATTATCTAACTTTTATTAATAAATTATAATCTACTTTATTGAATATTATTTGAATATTATTTTCTTGACTCTACTATAAGTTTGATTCCTGTTCTATCTTCTCCTTCCACCTCTACTTCTGCAAATGCAGGTATACAAACTAAGTCTACTCCTGATGGTGCCACAAATCCTCTTGCTATTGCTACAGCCTTCACTGCTTGATTAAGTGCTCCTGCTCCTATTGCTTGCATTTCTGCCTTATTAGATTCTTTTACCAATCCAGCTATTGCACCTGCTACTGAATTTGGATTTGATTTTGATGAGATTTTTAAAATTTCCATTTTTGCCTCCTATATTTTTTATTTGTTTTGATCAACAATTATATTTATATTACATTTTTTGGAAATTGTCTAGTAATTTATGGTAAAAATAGGAAAAACTCATCGTGTGCTTTCGACATATTTCGACACTTAATTATAGCATATTCTGTATACATTTATTGTTCTACAATTATCATCATTTATTTCAAAAACACATCCATTCAAAATGGTATTGCCTTCTGCTAATTTATACTTTTCTGGAAGAGATGTAACAAATCTCTTTATAGATGCTTTAACATCCATTCCTATTACAGAATTTTTAGGTCCAGTCATTCCCAAATCTGTTATATAACCGGTTCCATTTTCTGTTATTTCTTCATCAGCAGTTTGTACATGTGTATGTGTTCCAAAAATAATATTGACTTTACCATCTAGGAAATGTTTCATTGCAATTTTCTCAGCTGTAGCCTCTGCATGAAAATCTACCACTATTATATCTACTTCTTTTGCTAACCTATTTGCTAAATTTTCGGCTACTGTAAAAGGATTTTCCGATAATATATTCATATCTGTTCTACCAATTAAATTTATAACTGCTATCTTTTTATTTCCACAATTAAAAACATTATATCCCTTGCCTGGAACACCTTTAGAATAGTTTGCTGGCCTTATAAGCTTAGGATGATCTATAAATGAAAAAATATCCTTCTTTCCCCATGTATGATTTCCCATTGTAATTGCATCTATTTTCATTTTTAATAAAGTATTAAAGTCTTTAATTGAAAGGCCCATTCCACCAGAAGTATTTTCCGCATTAACTATTACAAAATTAATATTTTCTTTTTCTATTATCTTAGGTAGAAAATCTTTTAATTTATTTAATCCATTTTCTCCTACAATATCTCCAATTGCTAATATTTTCATCGTTTCCTCCATTTTCCTAAGTTTTTGCCTTTTTATAATAGCATATTTTTATAATTTACTCAATACAGTTTATTCATATCTTTTCTTAGCATCTTCTATAATTTTCTTTATTTCCATTCTCAAACTCTTTGGCTTTATTACATCTACTATATCTAAATTTCTTAAAACCCAGAATTTAAATCCTCTTACATTTGCATTTAATATTAATGTAAATTTTTCATCATCTTTTTTCACAACTTTTATATCTTTTCCAAACTGCTCAAATACAGTATCTAATAAATACATACCACACTCTACTTCTATCTCTTCTTTATCTCCTCCAAACATTTCTACTGTTGACTCTGCAAATTCTTGTATTTCTTTAGAAGTTTTTACTACATCTCTTTTTTCAGCTAATTGTTTTATATTTTTCATTCTATCTAATCTATAGTTATAAAAAATATCTTGTCCTTCTTTTATACCAATCATATAAAATTCTTGCTTATTATAAACAATTGCATATGGTATAACCTTAGGTTTGCTTACAATTACTTTCTTTAATCCATCAGATATATCATACTTCCAATATTCAAACTTTATTTTATTTAAATTCTCTATAGCATCTGATATATCTTCTATATTTTTTATTACTTCCATATTTTCAGTTTTATTATCTTTAGCATATATTTTATAATTAGCAAGCTTTTTATTTTCGTATATGTTTTGAAGATTTTTACACTTCTTTATTATATTTTTAGCAATAGATGGTACAATGTAATTTGCATAACTAAAATTATCTATAATTGCTCTTATCTCTCCAGGCTCAAAATCTGTTTCCGGATTTCTAATTATATAATATCCCTTACCATTTTCATCTCTAGTACTTATATCATATCCAAATTTAGATTTTAATAAATTAATATTACGTCTTATAGTTCTTGTATCGATATCAACATCATACACTTCTTTTATCTTTTCTTGTATACTGGTAGCCTTTAGTATGTGATCCTCATCTGTATATTTTTTTAGAATATTTAAAATATATAAAATATTTCCATTCTTCAAATATAACTTTTCCATTAATTTACTCCCTTCTTACTTTGTAACATCTAATAATTTTTCCCATATTTTAACCATTGCCAATGTATCTAGTTTACAATATTCTAATAAACCATGCCTAATAATGTTTTGTTCTTCTTTGCTTTTTTCTCCTAAGGTTGCAAATGTGCTCATTGCTTCACTACCATTATGTACTACTGGCAAATTATGATAATTTAGTTCCTCATCATGTGGAAATAGAGCTGGCAAAACATATTTTATAGAATATGAACCTTGCATTTCTTTATTATAATAAAATCTATTCTGAAAAGGAAACATTAAATCCTGTATATTATAATAAATGCTCATTAATTCTTCTTTTAAATCTTCAAATAATCCTGCTAAATTTTTAATTACACTCTTTTCAAATCCCATATTATAAGCTAATACACATGCATTTTTAGGTATATCTTGTACTAATCTTTCAGCCAACTTTCTCCTAGGATCTTCTCCAGCCTCTGCTAAAAATTCTTTATGATTTAATATTCCTTCTTCTTTTTCAATGTAGTGCAAAGAATATTGAAATGGTATTTGCATATATGGTCTAATTCCATCATATTGTGGTATAGCTTGTTCAAAAGTTTCAAAATCCAGGAAATACAATGGATAATATAATTTGTTTAAAAAATCTCTAATTTTTTCTTTATCTATTTTATCTTCTTTTGAATATAACTGATATTCTATCTGTTCTTTATATTTATCATTTATATTAGTATTAAGCAAATCATGAAAATCCACTATTCCACTATAATATAAATCAAATTTTTTGCTTCGTTTCATATTTCTTATGCTAAAAACATTATTCTCTGGCAAATTTCTAGTACAATACTTCCAATATGCACAATCATATGGATTATTACATTGCATACCAATATCTTGATTAGGTTCACTGCTATTATTCATATATTCTTTAATCTCTTCAATTCTCTTTTCAATTCCTGGTTGCTTTTCCAATGCAATATTGGTAACATCTTCTATTTTAAACAATTTATTTAATTCTAACTCACCATGCCTTACATATCCATTATTAATATGCACAATACAAGCTTTATTTACGTTAAAACCATTATTAAGTAAAATATATACTTGGTACGCAATATCATCTAAATATATATCCTTAACTTCAGTTGAACTTTTAACTTCATAAACTTCTAATCCATTTTCGTAATTTTTTAGTATATCTATACTACAAAAATTACCATTATACTCAAAAGATGCTTCAGTAATAACATTGGGGAAATTCTGTAAATATTTCTTAGTTTCCTCAACCATTTTGCTTAATTCTTGCTCATAATTAATATTTATGTAATTTCCAAATAATTCTCTAGCTAATTCTCCAACTTTTACTCCATTTTCTAAAATAGAATCATTAGTAACTTTTTCGGCACATTCCGGCTTATTTTTATCTAGCCATAATATTTTTCTACATTGAACTGCTCTACAATATTTTGATTTTGATAGACCAAGTTTATCCATAAATTATATCTCCTCTTCTTTTACTTTTACTACCATATACATATATTTTAACTAGTAAATCGCCTCTTTTAGTATTATCATTTGAAATATTACCTCTTCCTTTTAATATTATAACATCATTATGCTTTATGTGAGGAGGAATTACTAAGTTAATATTTTCATTTAAACAAATTTGCTTTGTTGTTCCTTTTTTAGCTTCAAAACTAGTTATTTTACACTCTTTGTAGATGTCCAATCCTGGTTTAAAATATTCCTCAAATATATTTTGTAATATTTCAAAATTATACATTTTTTTCTCCTATATTTTTTTATAATTATATAACAACAAATTATATAGTCAAGGACATTGGTCAAAGAAAGCAAGAAAAAGAAAAAAAGATATTAATTCGATTACTGTTTTATTTTTGCAATAATAAGAACCTGCCTCAACTAAGCAATCTAAGATTGCAGTCGTGTACCTCAGAACTAGTACCTTCGACAATAAAAAGTGATATGATTTTATAATTATCACATCACTTCTTATTATTTTTTCTATTATTCTTTATATATTTTTTGCAATAATGCTTTTTCTTATATCAACAGCTATATAAGTTTTAAATTTAGAAATATAATCCCAATTTTCTATATCCAATCTTTTTTCTAATTCTTCAAATGATATATCTTCAATTCTACTTGCTTCTGGTATTTTATTACCATTTTTCATTTCGTCCAACACTAAACCGGCAATTAAATCTTCAGCCATTGTCATTGCTTCTTCCAATGTATTGCCACAAGTTGAAGCACTAGTATTTAATTCTTTTTCTAGATCTGGAACAAAAACAGAATAACCTCCCTCTTTTTCTTCATAAAATAATACTGGATAAATAACTTTCATGATTATACCCCCTAATTATTTACAAGCGAAGGGTTTATTTCAACCTTGCTTGTTTTGACTACAAAAAGGATAGACTATTATGTAATATCTTCACTTTCTTTACTGATTGTACATAATAACCTATCCTTTTAGCATCTATATTTATTTCATTTATTTTATATTTATCTATATATTTTTTATTTTCTACTTTTATTGATTTTTCTGCATGTTTAAAAAAGCTTATTTCACTAAATTGTAACTCTCTCTCTCTCTCTTTCTCTCTCTTACAGCCTCAACTGTTTCCTTCATTCTCTCTTGTTCTCCTTTGCTTTTTCTTATTTTTTCGCTTTTATTATACCATACTTATCTTCTTTTGCAAGTACCTTTTTTCATCATTTTTCGTGTTAGATATACTATTTGTTTAAATTTCAGTATTTAGTATATTTTCCGCTTCTTCCTCAGTTAAGAATCCATTTTTTATCATTTTTATTGCAACTTGCTTTTGCCTTTGCTGTGCTAATTCCGGATTAACTGTAGGAGCATATACACTTGGTGCATTTGGTATTCCTGCTAACATAATACATTCTGCATCACTCATCTCCATTGGTTCTTTTCCAAAATACCCTCTACTTGCTTCTTTTACAGTATAATACCCATCTCCAAAATAGCTAGTGTTTAAGTATAGTTCTAGTATTTCATCTTTTTCATATTCATCTTCTATATCAAAAGCTAAAAATACTTCTGCAATCTTTCTTGTTATTTTTTTCTCTTGTGTAAGATACATATTTTTAGCTAATTGTTGTGTAATTGTACTACCTCCTTCTACAAAAGACATTGCTTTTATATCATTTAGTGCAGCTCTACCTATAGCAATAATATCTATTCCATTATGCTTATAGAATCTATGATCTTCAACACTTATAACTGCATTAATATACATCTGTGGTAATTCTTCTATTGTTGTATAATTATTTTTAGATTTTATTTCTTCTACTTTTTCAGCTAATGGTTTTATGGTTATTGCATCTTTATACATTTTATATCCATTTCCTAAAAATATTAAACTTATACTTAATACAATTAGGAATAATATAATAAATATTTTTAATATTTTTTTAGCCATATCAATCACCTCTTATATTATTTATATTACTACATTTTTTGACAATATTGTATTGATTTATATGTATATAATCTTACATTTTTGTAATATAAATAAACAAAAGACTTATAATATACTTTAACTTGTTTTTAAATATCTAATACTAAATTTTGTTCCTTTATTAATTTTAGATTCTACTAAAATGTATCCATTATCCTTTTCGATTATAGTTTTGGCAAGTGCCATTCCTATTCCAATACTTTCTGTATCGGAGTTTTTTCCTTTATAAAATCTCTCAAATATATGTTTCACATCATTTTCATCCATACCTATTCCAAAATCTTGTATATTTATTTCATAATATATGGGATTATTCTCATATTCTACAATTATCTTTGCATTATTACTAGAATATTCTACACAATTTTTTAAAATATTTGTAATAGCTTCTACCTGCCACTTATTGTCGCAAACAATTTTAGATTTCTTTGCTAAATCAATATTTTTATTAATTATTTCAACATTTTTCAAATCACATATTACAGAAATTTTTTGTTCTGCTTCTTTTACTATATTCCAAAGAGATACTTTTTCTCTATCAAATTTAATTGCATTTACATCAAATTTAGAGAGTTTTAATAAAACTTGTACAAAAGAATTAATATTCGTGATTTCTCTAGATATGCTTTTTAAAAAATCATTTCTTGTATTTAAATCCATATTTGGATTATCTTGTAAATTATCTAACATAATTGTAATTGATGTAAGAGGAGTTTTTAATTGATGAGAAATATCTTCTAAAGATTTTTTTAATTGCATTTTATCATTAAAAGAATTCTCACTTTGTTCTTTTAACATAACTGTTATTTTATATAACTCATTTTTTAAAATAGATAATTCGTCTTCATTGTTATCATTTATATCTAATGAATAATTTCCATTATTTATTTCTTTTATATAATTAGTTATTTCAGCTATCTTTTTATTTTGTTTTTTATTGTATTTTATTAAAATAAATATTATAGATAAAAGTAATAATAGCAATATTAAAATTTGTAAAATTAAAAAAATTCTATATTCTTTTTCATTTGCAGCAACAGAAAAATCTTTACTAATATCAATTCCATATTGTTTTAGAATATCTTCTTTGTTTAAACTTTCCTTATTTAATATTTCTACTATTTTATTCACATCTACTTCTGGATAGTTTTCTTTAATATTTGTAATTATGTTATTTAAAGCAATATTAACATTGGCATTATATATATGTGTTTGCCTTATATTTAAAATTACTAAGAGTATTAAATATATTATGAATATTGCAATTGTTATAACTAAAAACTTTTTTAGATTTTCTTTATTCTTCATCAATTCTATATCCCACACCTTTTATTGTAGTAATTATTGGAGTTTCTAATTTTTTTCTTATTCTTTTCATATATACTGTAACAGTATTATCATATACATCATTTCCTGTCCAGTCCCATATTTTTTCTATAATATATTCTCTTGTAATTACTTTATTTAAATTAGTAAATAAAAGCATAATAATTTTTAATTCTAAAGAAGAAAATTGTATTTCTTTTTCTTCTTTATATACACACATTTTATCTAAATCGCATGTAATATCCTTTATTTTTATTATTTTATTCTTTTTTTCTCTTAGAAAAATCTTGTTAATTCTTGCAAGTAATTCTCTAGTAGAAAATGGTTTTGTAATATAGTCTTCAGCACCTAATTCTAATCCTTTTACAATATCGTCTTCATCATCTTTGGCTGTTAGAAAAATAGTACTTATGTTATATTTCTCTTTAATCGTTTGGTATAAATCAAAACCATTTCCATCTGGTAGTGTAACATCTAGTATAACTAAATCTATTTTTTCATTTTCTAATAATTTTAATGCATTATTTACATTTTCTGCTGTTAGTAACTTGTATTGGTTTTGTTCTAAATTATACTTTAGTGCTTTTGTTATTGATTTATTATCTTCTACTAACAGAATTTGCATTGTCTTTTCCCTCCAACAATTATAATACCATACGCCAGATATTTTTACCACTATTTTTTAGACATTTTCCTTTCTTATTGTCTCAATAATATTTTGTTTATTTACTTTGCTTATTGCAAATCGCATGATAATAAATACAATTATAAATACAAATATAATAGAAATTAGTATAGCACTAAATGGCCATATAAATCCAAAATCTAGTGATTTTGCAAATGCTTTATATATTGCAAATGAAGCAATTAATCCTAATATTATTCCAAATATTAATGCTTTAAACGAATAAAATATAGTTTCTAAATTTACCATTCTGTTAAATTCTTTTTTAGTCATTCCTATACTTTTCAACATTGCAAATTCTTTTTGTCTTAATTCAATGTTTGATGTTAGTGTATTAAAAATATTTGTAACTCCAATTAAAGTAATTACTGCAATAAATCCATAAGCAAATATTGATGTTAAAAGTTTTATTGCATTATTTAGTTTTACTTGTTTATCTATATTAAAAACATATATATCATGATAATTATTAATTATATCTTTTTCAGCCTCATCTGGGTTATCGGTATTTAGCAATAAATTAACTGGTACAAAATCTATTTTTTCTTTATATTCATCTATATTTATTACAATAAGTCCATTACCATATGATGTATCTTCCAATCCTCTAGGTTTTTCATCTGTAATTTTAGCTATTGTAAACTGTAATTCTACACCATCTAAATTAGCTGAAATAATATCATCTTTTTCATATTTTAAAGTTCTACCTCTTATAGTTTTACCATCTAATGTATAAATATTAGCATAATCATTTAATATTGCTTTATCTTTAACATCATCATAATTCAAATTTAGTTTTTCTACAAATTCTTTAAAATCTTTACTATTTAATCCTTTTATTGTTGCTTGGGGAACATATGAAGGATCTACATCATTTTCCATTCTTTCTATTGCAAAATCAGATAAAATATTTTTATCTTCTAATTGTATTAATGATGAACCCGAATTACGAGAAGCGTTATATATTAAAGAATAATCATTGTAATTATTACTTCCTATAATATCTAATAAATCTTGCCCATCATTAGAAGCTGATGTAACTTTAATATTATAATCGTATTCTTCATAATATCCAGACATTGCTTCAAAAGCATATGTCATTAAAGTAGATGTTGCTATAAATACAAATACACTTATAGCAATAGAAACTACAGTTGTTCTATATTTTTTCTTACTTCTTTTTAAATTTTTGTATGCTATAACTCCACCCATTCCAAATATTTTTTTAATTAGTCTAGGTGATTTAATTTTTTTGCTATTTATTTTTATATCATTTGTACTTCTTATAGCTTCAAGTGGTGTAACTTTTCTTGCTTTTCTAGCTGCAGATAAACAAGAAAGATATACTGTAATTACTCCCGATATTGCAGCAAATATAATTGGTAAAACAGATATATAAAATGTTATTTGTAATTCTACTACTCCACTTAGAATAGCTCTTACTATTATTACTAAAGTATAAACAGCTAAAATTCCTGTTAAAATTCCAAGTGGTATACCAATTAAACTTAATATCATGCCTTCTTTAATAACACTTTTTTTAATTTGCTTTTTTGTGGCTCCTACACTAGATAGCATTCCATACATTTTTATTTTTTCTGTTAATGAAATTGCAAATGCATTTTTTATACAATATATACTAGTAATCATTATAATAACAATTGCAACTACAGCAACTGCTACTATCATTGCCATTGTTGAATTACTTACATTTAATGCTTCCCATGTTAATAAATCATAATTAATAGAATAGTTATAGTCTGTATTAGCAAATTCTCCTGTATCTATATCTAAGCCTATCATTTCTTTAAGATCTTCTTTACAATCCCAAGGATTTTTTAAAGCAATATATATATCTTTATTACCTTCATTTAATCCATTTGTAACACATGCATATCCTGCATCTGTAATAAAAGATATACGTCTAATTGGTAAATCGTTATTAGAAATAATACCAACTATAGTAAATTCTTTACTAAAATTCACTTTTAATTTTTCTTCGGTTGCTTTTTGTGGTGGTGCAGGATTTTCTTCAATTATTAGTCCATTGTTCGTTGGCTCTTCAATATCTTGTGTATCATATGCATATTCATATGGTAGATAATCCCATCCAGATTTAATATACTCCTCTCCTGCATATCTATCACCTAAATTTAGTGTAATTTTATCACCTATCTTATATTCTTTTGAAGAATTTTTTAGCATATCTTCATTTATAGCGATTTCAGTATTGTTTTCTGGATATCTTCCTTCTAATAAAGTAAGACACATATTATTAAAACTATTTTTATCTAAAGAATATAAATGTATATATGGTCTATAACTATTAGTACTTCCTTCTAGCTGTGAATATCCTACATCATTTAAACTACTAACAAATTTTACATCTCTATTATTTTGAAATTTTAGTAAATCATCATTTGTAACATCTGACAATTTTAAATGATAATACCCAGTATTCTCTGTTGTTGTAGCTATCATACTTTTTTGTAAACTAGTTATCATTCCAGCTACTGCACAAATTAGTGCTGTAGAAAGCATAATCCCAATAATTGTACCAATAGTTCTTTTTTTGTTTAGTTTTAAATTTCGTATAGTAAGTTTTGTAAAAATATTCATACTCTCACAATCCTTCCATCTTCAATTTCTATAATTCTATCTGCTATTTTCGCAATTTCTATATTGTGTGTTATCATTATTATAGTTTGCTTATATTCTTTATTAGATTTTTTTAACAAATTTACTATCTCATTACTTGCTTTAGAATCTAAATTTCCTGTTGGTTCATCTGCTAAGATTATACTTGGATTTGTAATTAAAGCTCTTCCTATAGATGTTCTTTGTTGTTGTCCTCCAGAAAGTTCATTAGGCAAATGTTTTCTTCTTTCTTCTAAACCTAGCGTTTTTAATAATTCATCTAATTTCTTTTTTTCAACTTTTCTATTATCTAGGTCACATGGTAATGTAATATTTTCCTCTACACTTAATATTGGTATTAAATTATAAAATTGATATATAAGTCCTACTTGTCTTCTTCTAAATATTGCTAAATTATCATCACTCATTTGATAAATATCTTTTCCATCTATATAAACTTTACCAGAGGTAGGTCTATCTACTCCTCCAATTAAATGTAATAGTGTAGATTTTCCACTACCACTTGCGCCTACTATAGCAATAAATTCTCCTTTTTCAACCGAGAAAGATATATTATTTATAGCTTTTACTTCTGATTCTCCTTTTCCATAAACTTTACTTAAATTCTCTACTCGCAATATTTCCATAATAACCTCCTATCTTAATTTAAAACTATTATACATGTTTTGAAGTGACAAGTAAGTGACAAATATATAAAAACAACCAATAAGAATTATATCCTATTGGTTGTTTGTGAAAACTCATTTGATAAATTCCCACATTGTAGAAATTTTCCTTTTTACACGTATCATGCGTTTTGCAGGATTTACCCTTGTAACATCCTCCTCGCTTCCAACTATAGAGTAGGAATATTCATTTGAACTACTGGAATAGCTAATGGAGACACCAGTATCAGAAAAATAAATCCAATTTCCATTTTTCCAAATATGGAAAGTCTCACCATTCTCTAGCACTGCATATTCTTGCAGTGTACCTTCTTCTAAGAAAATCCTACTTCTCACTTTTCTTTTTTCTTTAACTTTTTCAACAAAAGAAATATCAAAGTAACTGATGTTTTTTATATCATCATCAGTTAAATCTAAAAGCAGTAATATATTTCTATATACTTCATCTACTTTCAAAGACTTATCCAATGAGAGTAGATATTCATTTACTTTTTTCTGCCAATTTGTAAGGCTGGGAATATCAGATTTATTATCTATATACATCCAAATCACTATTTCCAGCTTAAAGCGATTGTTGAGTGTTAAAGTAGACCTTCCTCCATAATAGGAATTGACAAGTTCCTTTCCTTCTCTTTTTATTATTTCTTCATCCAGCTTAATAGAAGGAAGACTTTCATCATTCTGAGTTTTTCGTAAAGGAATTACATATTTTGTACTTATTTCACTTGTAGAAATAGTAAATTTGGCGTCGTGTCCCATTAATACTGGGGATTCTAGTGATATGACAAATTTCTCGTCATTTGGTGTAATTCCGTTAAAAGAATTATCTTCCTTAGAAATCTCAACCAGTTCAATTGGCGTTTCTAAGCCAATTAAATTCAAAATAATACCAAAATCTTGCCATTCCCATCCAATGGATTTTACCCATTGTTCTATTTGGTTTCTTAGCTTGCTGCTCTCACAAACCAGCATTCTTGTGTTTTCTTCTTTTGGAAGCAAGCTTTTCTCTCCCAAACTCCTAATCCGTGTAAAAATGTTCATAATAATACCTCCCTAGTAGTTACTAATTCGAAGTAATTAATTGTACCTTTTTTACTCCTGGTACCAAGGATAGAATATTGGTATTATATCACAATTTTACATAATTAACAAGTCCAAAAGATCTCCAAAATATTCATATTAACCAAGAGCCACATCTAAAATCATCATTAATACAAAACCAATTGCTACACCTACTGTTCCAATATCTGTATGTTCTCCTTCTTGTGCCTCTGGAATTAGTTCTTCTACTACTACATACATCATTGCACCAGCTGCAAATGATAGAATATATGGAAGTACTGGTACAATTGTACTTGTAATAAGTATTGTAAGAACTGCTCCTATAGGTTCAACTATGCCAGATAGCATTCCATAAACAAATGCTTTGGTCTTAGAAACTCCTTCTCCTCTAAGTGGCATTGAAATAATTGCTCCCTCTGGGAAATTTTGTATTGCTATTCCTATTGCTAAAGCTATGGCACTTGCTAAGGTAATTCCTGCATTTTGTGCTATCATTCCTGCAAAAACCACTCCTACTGCCATTCCTTCTGGAATATTATGAAGTGTTACAGCTAAGGCCATCATTGTAGAATTTTTTAGTTTAGCTCTTATACCTTCTGGTTTATCAGTTTTTAAATGTAGATGAGGAATAATATGATCTAATGCTAATAAGAACAAAATTCCAAGTGAAAAACCAATTGATGCTGGAATCCAAGAAATTATTCCTTGCTCTTTTGCCATATCTATTGATGGTATAATTAAAGACCATACTGATGCTGCAATCATCACTCCTGCTGCAAAGCCTAATAAAAGTTTTTCAATTTTTTTGTTAATTTCTTTTTTCATAAGAAATACCATTGCTGCTCCAAGTGTAGTTCCTAAAAAAGGAATTAAAAGTACAATTGCTATATTCAATTTAATTTTCCCCCTGTCTTTTTTTCATCATTATAGCAAACTTTTTAATATGTGTACACATATTTTTTTATTTTGAATATTCTGTAATAGCATCAAATATATTTTGTGTGAGGTGAAAAGACATGTGTACTGCAATTACTCTAAAAGATAAGCTTAATAATTATTATTTTGGAAGAACAATGGATTTCTCTTATGAACTTTCTCCTTCAATCTTTTTCTCTCCTAGAAACTACATATGGCAAAACTCAGACAGTTCTAAAATAATTAATAAATATTGTTTTTTAGGTATTGGTCAAAACATATCTAAAGTTATATTTACAGAAGGAATGAATGAAAAAGGTATATCAGTTGTCGCATTATATTTTCCTAATTATACAGTATATGATTCTAATAATAATTCTCAAAGACATAAAATAGAATCTTTAGATATGGTTAATTTCTTGCTAGGTAATTGTTCTAATGTAGAAGAGGCATTTATGTTATTAAAAAATACTTGTATTATTGGAGTTAAAGACAATATTACCAATTCTTTTGCACCATTACATTGGATTATAGCTGATAAATCGAATAAATGTCTTGTAGTAGAAAATACAAAAGACGGACTACATATAAGTTCAAATCCTATTGGTGTTCTTATTAATCATACTAAATATATATCTTTTATGGATTTACAAACACTTACATATTATTTTAAAACATATTCTAATAAAAATATCTGTTACATTAAAATGGCAGGTGAACTAATTAGAAATAATAAATTTATAGAATTAGGTAATTTATCAGATTTAAATAAATTCCATTTATTAAAGGATATTTAGTTTTAATCTAAATATCCTTGTTCTAATTTCATATTAAGTTGTTCCCACTCTAACATTTTTCCTTCTATTTCTTTATTAATAGATTGAATTTTTTCCTCTAATTCTTTTAGTTTAATATAGTCTGTACTAATTTCTTCTTTCATCATTTCATTTTGAATTAATTTAATTTCTTCCTCTCTATTTTCTATCTCTTTTTCCAATTTTGCCACTCTATTTTTCATTTTATTAATTTCTTTATTAATAAAATAAGGATTGTTTTCCTTCTTTATATTTTTCTCTTGTATAATAAGAGGACTATCTTCTTTATTATTGCTTTCTTCTTTTTTTCTAACATATTCATCATATTTTCCATTAAAATAAGTTACTTTATTTGATTCAAATACCAACAATGAATCTGCTATTTTATTTACAAAATATCTATCATGAGATACAAAAATTAATGTTCCAGGATATTGTTTTAAAATTTCTTCTAATGTTTCTTTTCCTATAATATCCATATGATTAGTTGGCTCATCTAATAATAAAAGATTAGAACCAGTTTTAAATATTTCACATAATCTTAATCTACCTTTTTCTCCTCCAGATAGAACATTAATTTTTTTAAATACATCGTCTCCAGAAAATAGAAAGGAGCCTAACATTGTTCTAATTTGTGTTGTTGTTAAATCTGGAAACTTTTCATACATTTCATCAAAAACTGTTCTTTCAGTATCTTCGAACTCAATTTGTTGATCAAAATATCCTATACTAACATTATATCCATAATTTAATTCTCCACTAATTTTAGGTATACTGCCATTTATAGTTTTTAGTAAAGTAGATTTTCCAATTCCATTTTCTCCAATTATCCCAAGTTTTTGTCCTTTATATAATTCAAATGATATTTGCGCTATTGAACTACCATATCCTATCTGCAAATTTTTAGCAGTTAGTATTATTTTTCCACTTTCTTTTTTTAATTGAAAATTAGTATGGAAAGTTTTTAAATCATACTTATTAGGCTCTTCAATAATTGTCATTTGCTCGATTTTCTTTAATTTAGATAATGCCATTTTAGCTTTTGAAGGTTTATATCTAAATCTATCTGCAATTGCCCTTAATCTTTTTATTTCTGCTTGCTGATATTCAAAATCTTTTAATTGTTTTTCATAATTTATCCTTTTTTGCTTTTCAAATTCTGTATAATTTCCTTTATATTCAATTAGCCTTGCATACTCTATTTCATATACCTTATTAACAATTCTGTCTAAAAACATTCTATCATGAGACACTATTACAACTGCTTTAGGATAATTCTTTAAATACGTTTCCAACCATTCTATTGCTGTAATATCTAAATGATTAGTAGGTTCATCTAAAAGCAAAATAGATGGTTTACTTAATAAAAGTTTTAAAAATGATATTTTGGTTTTCTGTCCACCAGAAAATTCACTAATTCTCTTTGCTTTATCTTCTTCTGTAAAACCAAATTTCTTTAATGCAATTTCATATTCCTTTTTATATGTATAACCAGAAAGAATTTCAAATTTTTCTAATGCATTAGTATATTCTTTTATTAGACTTTCACTAGTATTTTTTTGTAATTCTTCTGAAAGACTAGATATTCTTTTTTCTAATTTAATAATAGGCTCATACACTTCTAGAATCTCTTCCAACATTGTATTATTAGAATTCTCAAAATTTATTTGTTTTAAATATCCTATATTTATGTCGCCTTGTTTATATATATTAAATTTATCCTGTCCAATTCCTTCTTCTAGTATAGAATTATCTATCAAAGCTTTTAGTAAAGTAGTCTTTCCAGATCCATTTCTTCCTACAATTGCAATTTTATCTTTTTCTTTTATTTCGAAGTCTATTTCTTCTATTATAGTTTCAGCTCCATAAGATATAGATCCATTCGTTATCTTATAATTCATGTTAAGTCTCCTTCTTCTACATTAATCTACCAGCTTACTATATTGATATATAAGAAGAATAAAAGATTAGCCCAATTTTATTATTTTTTCCCATGATAAATTACTTTTACCAAAATGTCCATAATTTGTTGTTTGTGTATAAATTGGTTCTTTTAATTTTAAATATTCTATTATTCCATTTGGAGTTAAATCAAACTTGCTTTTTATTAAATCTACTAGCTCTTCATCAGATTTTTTTCCAGTACCAAAAGTATTTATATAAATAGATAAAGGCTCTCTCATACCAATTGCATATGAAATTTGAAGCTCACATTTATTTGCCAAACCATTTGCTACTATATTTTTTGCTATATGTCTAAGCATATATGCAGCTGCTCTATCTACTTTGCTTGCATCTTTTCCAGAAAAAGCTCCTCCACCATGTCTACTATATCCACCATATGTATCAACAATTATTTTTCTACCTGTAAGTCCAGTATCTCCTAATGGTCCACCTATTACAAATCTACCAGTTGGATTAATATATATTTTTGTATTATTATCCATCATATTTGAAGGTATAATTTCTTTTATAACTTTTTCTATAATATCATTTTTTAGGACATCTTGCTCTATATTTTCATTATGTTGAGCTGATATTAATATATTTTCAATTCTACTTGGCTTATCATCTATATATTCTACTGTTACTTGTACCTTTCCATCTGGTCTTAAGTATGATATTATTCCATTTTTTCTTACTTCAGCTAATCTTTTAGCCAATTTATGAGCCATGTTTATAGCATATGGCATATAATTTTCGGTCTCATCTGAGGCATATCCAAACATAATGCCTTGATCTCCTGCTCCTCCTGTATCTACTCCCATTGCAATATCTGGGCTTTGTTTTGTAATTTCTATATTGATTTTACAATTTTTATAATTCATATCTATATTTTCATTATCATATCCTACAGTTTTAATAGTTTCCCTTACTATTTTTTCAACATTAATTTCTGCTGTAGTTGTAATTTGTCCTGCAATTGTTACAGTATTCCCAGATACAAAAGTTTCTACTGCAACCCTAGAATTGTTATCTTGTCTTAAACATTCATCTAATATACTATCTGATATTAAATCAGCTAATTTGTCTGGATGTCCCTCTGTTACACTTTCTGATGTAAAATAATATTTCTTCATTTTTTAAAATCCTCCTAAACGCAATATTAGTTTGAAACAAATTTTTTCAAACTAATATTATTAATTATCTATAATACTATATCACAAAAATGTAGATTTTTCTATAGTTTTGTATTATTATGTCTAAATATTTGTTATAAAGCTGTTCCTTTCTTAGGTATAAAAAATTGTTTCATATCTATTCCTTCTAACTTAAGAAGCTCTATTTTTTTATCGATTCCTCCTGCATACCCTGTTAAATTACCATCCTTTCCAACTACTCTATGGCATGGTATTATTATTGATATAGGATTATGACCAACTGCATTTCCTACTGCTTGTGCTGACATTTTATCCTTATTCATAATCTTTGCTATTTTATTAGCAATATCTCCATATGTAATTGTTTTTCCATACGGAATCTCGCATAATATTTTCCACACATTTTGCCTAAAATCACTGCCCTTTGGTGCCAATTTTAAATCTTTTATTGATGGATTTTCTTTAGAAAAATACATATCTAACCACTTTTTTGTTTTTATAAAAATTTCTAAATCATCTTTTATAACTATATGCTCTCTCAAACCTTTAAAGAAATATTTCTGTCCTTCTATCCATAAACCAACTAAATTTTCTCCATCACTTGCTAATAAAATTTTTCCTAAAGGTGATTTATACCAAGTTTTATATAGCATCTTTTCTCCTCCTAAAATATTTTGTATCTAAAATTCTAGATTTATATTTCTTATATTAGCTATTTTATTATTTTTGTCTATTATTATCTCAAATAATTCTGGAGCATCAAAAACCTTGTCAATAATTTTCTTATTTTTAAAACTTAAACAAATATGTTTATTTTCTTTTATGTACTCTAATTTACACCACTCCATAAGTAAAAAGGTCATGGCTGCTTGATGTGTAAAAATAGCTATTTTTTTCCCTCTATTTTCATTTACAGCATTCCAAAAACTTTTCTTTATTCTATTTACAACCTCTTTTCTGGATTCACCTTCTGGATTTTTTATTTTCTCATTTAAATATTGTTCTATTGAAATATCTATCTCATTTTGTTTAATTCCAAATTTTCTTTCATTAAAATTATCATCTATTTGAATTAATATATTTCTATTTTCTGCTAAATATTTTGCTGTCTGAATAGTTCTTACATAATTACTAGATAAAATTATATCTATATCTTTTAGTTCATTTATTTCGCTTAAAATTTTAGCCCTTCGCTCTCCCTCAATGCTAAGGATTATTTTTTCTCTTCGCGTTTGATAATATTCATGGTTATTTGTATTATCTAAGATTTTATTATTTAATTTTTGCGAATGTCTAATTAAATATATTATTGTAAATTCATTCATTTTTATTTTTTCCTTCACTTTTTTATATAATATAACATAAAATTGAAAAATACTCTACACTTTTAAAGTGTAAAGTATTTTTTTCTACTAACTATTTTTATCTCTATATACTTTTATCATATCTCTTACGCTCATTTTTGTTCCATAATTCAATATTGCATTTGAATAAATTTTTATAGCAACCTTTGCCACAATTAGTATTGTTACTACTAAAATTACTAATGATAAAGCAACTTCTCCTCCAGAAGCTATTCCCATCATTACTCTAAATGGCATACAGAATGGTGATGAAATTGGGAACAATGCAGCAAATAAATTCAAATCACTTGTTGGATTCATCATTGTAAAGTAAGATAAATAAAATCCAATTACTGCAAGTATTGCAACTGGGGTATTAGCAGATTGTATATCCTCTGGTTTTCCTACCGTTGAACCAGTTAAAGCATATAATAATGCATATGTGCTATATCCTAGTATAAAGTATACTATAGTAATAATAGCTAAGTATGGTGTCATTTGAGACATATCCAATACTGATTCTAATATACCTGGCTCTAAGAATACTTTAGCAGATATTAAAGCTATTATAACAAATAAACATACTTGTAGTAATCCTACTAAACCAATTCCTATAGTTTTTCCCAAAACTATTATTCTTGGAGATGTTGAGGTTACTAAAGTCTCCATAATTTTAGAAGTTTTCTCTGTTGTAATAGAACTAGATACTTGGTATGCGCAGAAATAAATTGCATAAAATAATACTATAGATAACATCATCATTGCAAAGAGATTTCCACTTACTTTTTGTTCCTCTGTTTGTTCAATACTATACTCAAAATTTGGTGCTAAACTTTGTATTTGTTCTTCAGTTAAACCTAATTTAGATATTTGTAAATTTGTATAAATTGTATTTATACTATCCATAAGATCTTGTGGCATACTATTCATCATTGTCATATCTTTTACAATATACCTTAATTTATATGTTCTTTCATTATTTTCAACTATAATTGCTTCATCTATTTGTTCATTATCTATTTGCTGTTTTATATCATCAAATGTTAATGCTTCTTTAGTAGTCTGTACTTCATATCCTAAATCCATTGTATTAAGTGTATCTAAGCTTCCTTCAAACAAGTTAGAACTATCAACAACTAATAATTTATTTTGTGTGCCACTAGAAGAGTTGTCTCCATTAAACAATTTTATTATGTTTGGTATATTAAACCCTATAATAATTATTAGCACAATAATTATTGTTGAAATTACAAATGATTTTCTTTTAGCCATTTCTTTTATTGTAAATCCTATAACTGTTTTTAAATCTTTCATTTTTTTCCCCTTTCTTACTTACTTTATCCTACTTTCTCTATAAATATATCATTTAATGTTGGTTTTTTTATCTCAAATTTAGTTATAGATATTTTATCAGCAACTAACTTTTCTAAAAGCTTATTAGCATTTTCCTCAGAATCTATTTTAATTGTATACTCATTATTTTTAGAAAATTCGATATTCATGTTATATTCTTTTATATAATCATCAATATTTCTATTTGCAATAATTTCAATTCTGTTAGCTTTATATGTATCTTTAATTTCTTTTAGATTTCCTTGTAGTACAGTTTTACCTTTATTCAAAATTAAAATGTCAGTACAAAACTCTTCTATAGAAGCCATTTGATGACTTGACATTATAATATATTTACCTTGCTTTACTAATTCTATAATAACACTTTTTAAAATTTCCGTATTTACTGGATCTAATCCACTAAATGGTTCATCTAATACAATTAACTCTGGATTATGAATAATAGATGTCATAAATTGAATTTTCTGCTGATTACCTTTTGATAATTTTTCTGCTGGCATCGGTAAATATTCTTCTACTTTTAACACTTTAGCCCATTTTTTTATTGCTTCATCAGCATCATTTTTATTCATACCTTTTAATTTTGCAAAATATAACAATTGATCATATATCTTAGTTTTAGGATATACTCCTCTTTCTTCTGGTAGATAACCAAAATTTACATTTTTTCTTTCTACTTTTTTTCCATTCCAAGTAATTTCGCCTGTATCTTTTTTAATGATTCCAAGAAGCATTCTAATGGTTGTAGTTTTTCCCGCACCATTAGTACCAAGTAAACCAAATACACCCGGTTTATCCACCTCAAAAGAAATATTATCAACGGCTTGCTTTCCAATGAATTTTTTTGAAACATTTTCTAATTTTAGTCCCATTTTTTACCCCTTTCATTTATATACATTTATTTTTATATCAATGCAGAAGATATATGAAATACTTCACATTTATCTTTTAGTTCCATTTTCGTTCTCTTAAGAATTTTATGATCATCATCCAAGAGAATAGCAAAATTATATTCTTTTAGCTTTTCCTCTATTTTTTTAGATTTAATATAATTTCTATTTTCTGAATTATACTCTCCTAATTCTTTATCTAAAATAATAAAATTTTCTTCATCAATAAAATCTAAGTATTTCTTTAACCAAATTTTTTTCTGTTCTTTTATCTTTGAGGTTTTAGATAAGGATAGTATATATAAATCTAAATTTTCAATTTCATTTAGTTTTCTTAATTCATTAATAATTGGAAAAATTGGTTTCTCATTTAATAAATTTTCATGTGCTTTTATAACCATATTTTCATCATCATAAATTTTATATTCTACTATTGTTCCATCCATATCTATAAAGAAAGCTACTCTGTCATTTTTTTTACATATTTCACTTATTTCTATAAAAAACATTTTTTCCTCCTACAATATATATAGCCGCCAGAAATATTTCATTTCTGGCAGCAAATTTTATGGCAGATTCTCCAAAATGATTTCAAAAATCATTTTGTTCATTTGGTAAACATTTAGTTCTCCAGTATTAATAAGAACTTTCTTACAATCAAGTTCAGAGTAATATCTCATAAATAGTTGATTGTAATCTCTAATATAATCCTTTGTAACTAAATGTCCTTCCCCTCCACGTCTCCTTATTGCTACTCTAGGTGAAACGGTAAGAGCTATCAGAAAATTTGGAAACAAATCATCAATGAATTGTTCTCTAAATTTTTTGTATTGTTCTTCTGAACATTCTCCTTTCCATAAGAACTTCTTTCCATAAAAGCTACTGTCAACGAGGCCTCTATCTATCAGTACAATATCAGTCTGAAAATATCTTGCACGAACAATTCCAGATAGAGTTTGATAATGCATCCATAAATTTGCATCCCAAGTTCCTTTTGGTATTTCATCTGGCAGACTTTCTGCTGATTCATGTAAAACTGCTACACTATAACCCTGATCTTTCAACTTATTTGAAACATTTTTTATAGTCGTAGTTTTACCAGCTTCTGGAGTTCCAGTAAATTCTACCATAAAAGGTTTCCGCATAATTATGCCCCCTATAATATAATTTTACATCATTATATTATATCTTTAATTTCTTTGCAATACTAAGTTTATAAAATAATTAGAATTACGCAAATTGGCTATTATAAAGCTCTGCGTATGCTCCATTTTTATTTAACAATTCTTTATGATTTCCTTGCTCGATAATATCACCATTTTTCATTACTAAAATTAAGTCTGCATCCATAATTGTAGAAAGTCTATGTGCAATTACGAAACTAGTTCTACCTTTCATAAGATTATCCATTGCTTTTCCTATTTCTATTTCAGTTCTTGTATCTACACTAGAAGTAGCTTCATCTAAAATTAATACACTTGGATTGCATAACATAACCCTTGCAATAGTTAATAATTGCTTTTGGCCAACTGAAATATTTTCTGCATCACTACTTAAAATAGTATCATATCCCTCCGGCATTGTTCTAATAAAGAAGTCTACTCTTGCCATTTTAGCAGCTTCTATTATTTCTTCTTTTGTAGCTTTTGGATTACCATATGCAATATTTTCTGCTATTGTTCCTTCGAATAGCCATGTATCTTGTAAAACCATTCCAAAATTACTTCTCAAATTATTTCTAGTCATTTTTTTAGTATCAATTCCATCTAATAATATCATACCATCATTTATATCATAAAAACGCATTAATAAATTTATTAATGTAGTTTTTCCTGCTCCTGTTGCTCCCACTATAGCTATTTTTTGTCCTGGCTTTACATTAAAGCTAATATCATTCATTAATATTTTGTTTGGTGAATATCCAAACTTCACATTTTTGAATGTAATTTCTCCTTTAGCGTTTTTTACACTAATTGGATTTTTCACTTCTTTTGATATTTCTTCTTCATCCAATATTTCATATACTCTTTCTAATGAGGCTAATGCTGATTGTAATGAATTTATCATATACGACGCTTCTGTTAAAGGCTCTGCAGCTTGGTTAATATATTGGAAAAATGCTTGGAATATACCTACCGATAATTGCCCATCTATAAGCATTTTTCCTGCAACAACAGCAATACAAACTTGCCCTAAACGATTTACTAACCTAATAGCTGGATTAATGCTATTCATCATAAAATCTGCTTTTTTTGTAGCTTTTGCCACTTCATTTGTAGCATTTCCAATTTTATTTATACTAAATTCTTCCCTATTAAAAGATTTAATAATTATTCTACCAGTATATGCTTCTTCTATTTCTGCAGTTAAGTTGGAAATACTATTTTGCCTATTTAAAGCATATTGCAAGGTTTTTTTAGAAAATAATTTTGTAAGTAACATTGAAATTAATGTAAATCCTAGAAAAATTGCAGTTAGTAATACACTAAACCTAAGCATCATCGCAACAGACCCTATAATCATTCCTATTGAAGTAAATAATCTTAATAATCCTGTTTGTAATGCTTCTGACA
The DNA here is from genome assembly GCA_904420285.1 of uncultured Clostridia bacterium. Lineage (GTDB taxonomy): Bacteria > Bacillota > Clostridia > TANB77 > CAG-508 > CALXVA01. The sequence goes on from CAJFUM010000018.1 coordinate 23,349, forward strand.
TCTTATCTAAGTCATTTGTTACTTTACTTAATATTTCTCCTGGTTGATGTTTATCAAAATATGCCAATGGTAAATAATTTAATTTATTACTTACTTCAGTTCTTAATCTTAAACTTAATTTTTCTGCAAAACTTGCCATAACCAAATTTTGTAATGTGTAAAATACCCATGTTGCTAAATAAATAGAAAATAAAATAAATATTTCATATCCACAATTATTCCAAGTAATAGAAAATGTTGTTCCTGTATTTATTGCAGTTTGTACTCCATTCCAAATTAAATCTACAATATGTGCACTATATAAAGGGGCAATAATTGAAAGCAAAGTATAAAAAATAACAGAAACAATAACAATTGTAAGTCTTTTATATTGATCGTCTATAGAATGCCATAATCTTTTTATAGTATTTTTTGTACTTTTAGGGGCTTCAGATTCATTTATTTCATTATATTCTTTCTTTTCTTCTTCCAATTTATTTTCCTCCTTTCAGTTGTGAATTTGCAATTTCTTGATAAATTGTACATTTTTTCATCAATTCATCATGTGTTCCAATTCCTACTATTTCTCCATCATTTAGAACAATAATTTGATTTGCATTTAATATGGTACTTATTCTTTGCGCAATTACAAGTATTGAAGCATCTTTTATATTTTCATTAATAGCATTCCTTAATTTGCTATCTGTTTTAAAATCTAATGCTGAGAAGCTATCATCAAAAACATATAAATCTGCCTTTTTTATTAAAGCCCTAGCTATAGCTAGTCTTTGTTTTTGACCTCCAGAGAAATTTTTTCCTCCTTGTGCTACTCTTGCTTTTACTCCACCTTCTAGATCATTTACGAAATCTGCTTGTGCTATTTTCAATGATTTATTTAACTCTAACTTAGTTGCTTTAGAATTTCCAAAATTTAGATTGTCTTCTATTGTCCCGGAAAATAACCAGGCCACTTGTGGTACATATGATATATGCTTTCTAACTTCTTTTTGAGGAATTTTTCTAATATCTTGACCTTTTAATAATATTTTTCCATTAGTAATATCATGAAATCTCATAATAAGGCCAGCTATAGTAGATTTTCCGCTTCCTGTACTTCCTATAATTGCTGTAGTTTCTCCTTTTTTACAAGTGAACGATATATTATTTAGTGTATTTTCATCTGCATCTGCATATCTAAAAGATACATTTTTAAACTCTAATATTTCATTTGTATTAGAATCTATATATTTATCTGTTCCATTATGAATTTGTACCTCTTTTTCTAAAACATCTTTAATTCTATTTAAACAAACAATTGCTCTAGGCATAAGCATTATAACCATTTGTGCCATTATAATGTAAAATAAAATTAAAATAGCATATTCTGTTAATGCAGTAATATCTCCTATTTCCATTGTACCAATTCCAATTCTATTTCCACCAATCCATAAAATAATTATAATAGTGGTATTAATTGCAAATAGAGCAAGTGAATCTAATTTAGCAAATAATTTATTTGCTTTAATTGCAGATTTTTCATAATCTTCAAAAGATTTTCTTAGTCTTCTTTTCTCATGTCCTTCTTTATTAAAAGCTCGTATAACTCTTACTCCTGTAATATTTTCTCTTAGTACTGAATTCATTTTATCTAAAAAGCTTTGTAATTTTTTAAATATTAAAGCTGCTTTTTTAGTAATGAAAACTGCTGATATTATAATTATTAAAGTAGCACCAATTAATAACCAGCCCATGAATACATCTATAGAGAATGCCATTGCAATACCTATAATACACATAAATGGAACTGGTAATACCATCTGCATAAAATTTACAAAAGATTGTTGTATAACATTTACATCATTTAATGTTCTTGTAATCATTGAAGCTGTTCCAAATTGTTTAAAGTCAAATGTAGATAATTCTAATGATTTTTTATATAAAGCATTTCTTATATCTCTACTTATTTTTGATGCCAAATCTGTACAAAGATATGTTCCAAGTAAAGTACCAAGAGCAGCTAATATTGTTACTATTAGCATAACAATTCCTTTTTGTATTATATACTCTAAGTTGCCTGTATTTACTCCAATATTAATCATATCTGCTGTTAATGTAGGTATATATAAAGCACCTATAACATCACATATAATAAATATTATTGCAAAAAATAATAATTTTCTGTATGGTTTTATAAAATGTAATATTGTTTTCATATTATCACTAGTTATTTTCTCCTTTCATAATCTTATCTGTTTCTTTTTTCAATAATTCAATAAATTTTCCAGTAATTTTTAATAATTGTTCTCTTTCGTTTTCTCCTAATTTTTCAAATGCAACCTCTTCTGCTTTCATAAATGGATTTAACTGTTTTACAACCATTTTATTCCCTTGTTCTGTTAATATTATTTGCTTATCTTTTTTATTTTCTGGAATTGAAGCGAGTGTAATTAATCCCTTTTTTTCTAATACCTTAAGTGCTGAATTAATTGTCTGTTTACTAAAAGACCATAACTCACATAAGTCCTTTTGCTTATATACTTTACCATTTTCTTGTATAGTATATAAAATCCAAAAAGCACAATCTGATAGTCCACTAAATTTTGCAAATTGATGATACAAATCATCTAATTCTTTGCTAAGTTTATCAAATAACGCAAGCTGTTCTCTCATTTATCAACCTCCTTAAAAATAGTCCGAATAGAGACTATATTATAGTATCTATTCGGACTATTGTCAATAGAAAAAAGATATCTTATTTTATAAAATTTGTAAAATTAGTAGGTTCTTGTGCAGGTGGTACAATTCCTTTTTCTTTCCCTGCTTCAATGCATTTCAAATAATATGCCATATTTCTTCCAAGTATTCTCATAATTTGCATGCCTTCTTCATCCTTTTTTACATCTTCTGGAGTTTGACCATGAACCATATTCCAATATCTAGATGAAATTATTGGCATTTGAGTAATACCAAAATATTTATTTAATTGATCATATGTAGCAGTAGTTCCTGCTCTTCTTGCTGATATTACAGTAGCTGCTGGTTTGAACAAAAATCTGTCACCTTTTCCTGCCTGGAATGCAGAATAAAATACTCTATCCATAAAAGATGTAATAGCTCCTGTTGCACCTGCATAATGTACAGGTGATCCAAATATAAAGCCATCTGCATCTTTAGCTTTTTCTACAAACTCATTAACCACATCATCAAATACGCATTTTCCAGTTTTGGCACATGTTTTACATGCTATACAACCAGCAATTGGTTTAACACCAATCCAAAAAATCTCTGTTTCTACATTTTCTTTATTTAGTTCTTTAGCCACTTCTTCTAAAGCTACATTAACACAACCATTTTTATGTGGTCCTCCATTTACTAACATTACTTTCATAAAATCAAATCTCCCTCCTTATTAATTACATTTTACTATACTTTTAAAATTTTATTACTACAATTTATTTTTGTCCGTCTAAATCTGGCTTCATTGCTGCATAACTTGCAAGTAATTCTGGTGTTCCTTCGTAATATCTTTTATTTTTGTTTATTTTTGCTATTTCTTCCATTTCCTCTGATGTTAATTCAAAATCAAAAATATCAATATTAGCTTTAATATGGTCTGGGTTTGATGCACCTGGTATTACAATATTACCAGATTGTACATGCCATCTTAATATAATTTGAACATTGCTTTTTCCATATTTTTCGGCTAATTTGCTAAATACTGGTTCATTTAATAAGCTTCTATTGAATTAATGGTTAGCTGCTCTAATGACACATTAGAATCTTTATATTGTACTTTTACTTTTTCACCTTTTTTCAAATTTCCTAACACTTTTGCATTATCTTCTTTAATATTAAATTTTAGTACAAAGGGTAATTTATATCCTTTTTCAGAAATTTCATATTTTAGATATATTTCTCCATTAGAATCAAAATATTCTCCCACAGTTACAACAGCTGTTCTTTCCCCCTTTATAGTTTCTTGCTTCATTTTTTCGAAATCATCTGATTTTAAAACAATAATTGAATTATCTTTTGTATCAAAATCATCATTTCCAATAGAGTATTTTGTTAAGTCTCCCGTACAAATTAATAGATCTCCTTCTTCTATATAGCTTGTATCATATTCTTCTGATGTAAAAAAATCAATGCATTTTTGATTTTTATCGTCAATATTTGACCTAGTGTACTCTTCCATTTCAAATCCATATTCTCCAAAATGTTGACCATTAAATATATAAATAAATCCATTATGATGCAATTCTACTACTCCTTGAATAACTACATCTTGTAATTTTTCAGTAATTATTGCATTATTATCCATGTTTGTTTCTTCTTCATTATAAATATTATAGTTTTCATAATTTGCTGAATCGTCTTCTTCCTTAATTCTACTAAATCCTATAATTACAGCTATAATTAATACTATTATACAAATTAAAATAATGAATATTTTTTTATTCATATCAAATCCCCCCTTATAATATCCGTATAGTCTTTAGTTTTGTATCTCATTAATTATCTTATCTAAATCAGAAAAATCAATAAAATTAACTTTTTTATTATAAGTTTCTATCATTGCCCTATTTTCTGCAGTTTGCTTTTCTGCAGGTAGGTTTTTAACTGCATTATAAAGCAATTTCATCATTGTTTTATGAGCAAATTTTAGTTTTGAATAATCAATTCCACCTCTTAGATGAAATATTTTAGCTTTTTCAAAAATCTCTTTTTGAACCTGCATTTTTATGTTATTCCTTATATTATTTATATTTTTTTCATCTGTTGGATCTGCAAGACCAACTGTTACTAAAATAATTGTTTTATCTGATATGTCATTTAATTTCTTTAATGTTTTAGACATTCCCAATACTCCACCTGCATACAATCCACCTAAATAAATAATCTTATTATAATTATTTATATTTTTTATATTTTCAAAAGATATTGCTGGTATATTAGTTGTTTTTGAAAGTTCTTCTGCATATTGTTTTGTTGTTCCATAATGGGAACCATATATTATAACATTATTTTCTATATTCATTTATTATCTTCTCCATTTACTATTTCTATTTGCTCCATATTATCATAAATGAGAGTAATTATCAATATAACTACTCTCATTAAATATATAATCTATCTTATAACTTTTTTAATAAAATCACACTAATTTATATTTTTATTTTTTTAGTTGTAATCCGTCTTTAAATGCATTTCCCACTCTTTCTGTTACTTTATAATATCCGTGAGTATATGGATCAAATGCAATAGCATTAACTAATTCAACATCAACATTTTCCCCATTCATAACATTCTCATCAGCAGTTACTTTTACCACTTTTCCTATTACTTCACAACCATATTCGTCATCTTGATATTCTATAAATTCGCACTCCATGCAAATTGGAAATTCATTTATAATAGGTGCATCTACATTTTCTGATTTTGTTGCTGTTAAGTGATTCTGATAAATTTAATACAATATTGACATGGAAGTTCAAAAAAGTTAAAATTGTATTAACCAAAAGTTAATACTTGGTATATTAATGTTAAATGAAAAGGAGTTACGTATTTTGTATAATAAATATTTAGATATTTTTATAGAAGTTGCAGACACTGGCAGCTTTTCTAAAGCAGCTGAAAGGCTATATATTTCGCCAACAGCAGTTATGAAGCAAATGAATCTTATGGAAAGAGTAAATATTTTATTACAATTGGAACTTCTCTATTATATCCATGTAAACCATTAGTTGATTTATGGTATCAAATAAGTGATCAACATTCAGAATTCAAAATAAAAATAGTTCCTTTTGAAGATAATCATTCTACAATTTTAAACACCCTTATTAGTAATGGCACTAATTTAGATTTTATTGTATCTCCTTGTGATTCTCCAAATTGGATTCAAAATGTAAATTTTTTAAAACTAGGAGATTACAAATTTTGCGTTGCAGTTCCATTAAACCATCCTTTAGCCAAAAGAGATGAAATCTCATTAGAAGATTTATCTGGAGAACAAGTCATGATTATTACTACTGGTGATAGTAAACAGAATCAAGATTTATTAAATAAAATAAGAAATAAATATAATAATGTAGAAATACTGGATGCCCCATTCTTTTATGATATAAATGTATTTAATAAATGTGAAGAAAATGGATATTTACTTATAACTTTAGAATGCTGGAAAGATGTGCATCCTGCTTTCAAAACAATTTCATTATCTTCTGGAGAAACTATTCCTTATGGTATTATTTATTCTAAAAATGCTTCAAAAGAAGCTTTGAATTTTCTAGAAATCTTAAAAAAAGTTATTAAAATTTAAATTTATAGAGAAAAATAATAGAGTTAAGCAAACTCTATTATTTCTTTATTCTTCCAATATTCTGTTAAATTTTCTATTTGTTCAAAAATTTCATTTCTCTTCTAACTCTCAATGCTCTTAATGCATTAATGATTGCAATAATAGAAACTCCCACATCTGCAAATACTGCTTGCCACATACTAGATAATCCAATTGCAGTTAATATTAAAACTAAAATCTTAATAAAAATAGCAAATGCAATATTTTCTTTTACAATTCGCATTGTTTTCTTTGATAATTTAATTGCATCAATTATTTTTGAAGGTTGATCTGTCATTATTACAATATCTGCTGCTTCAATAGCACTATCAGCTCCTAATCCACCCATCGCAATACCAATATCTGATATAGCTAAAACAGGTGCATCATTAATACCATCTCCTACAAAAGCTAATTTGCCTCTTTCTGATTTTGTTTTTAATAATTCTTCTACTTTTTCTACTTTTCCATCTGGCAGTAATTCTGTATATACTTTATCTATACCCAATTCTTTTGCTACTACTTCTCCTACATTTTTTCTGTCTCCAGTAAGCATTACTATCTGTTTTATATTGTTTTTCTTTAATCCATTTATTGTTTGTTTAGCATCATCTTTTATCTTATCTGAAATTAATATATATCCTACATATTTTTTCTGAATTGATACATATAAAATAGTTCCTATTTCTTCACATTTAGTAAATGTTATATTTTCTTCTTTCATCAATTTTTCATTTCCTACTAAAACTTCCTGTTCTCCAATCTTAGCTTTTATTCCAAGTCCAGATAATTCTTGTGTAGTTATAATTTGTTCTTCATTTATATTTTTATCATATGATTTTTTTAATGATTTTGAAATTGGATGATTTGAATAATGTTCTGCATAAGTAGCAATTTTCAATAATTCTTCTTTAGAGATTCCAATTGGCTCTATTTTTTGTACTTCAAAAACCCCTTTTGTTAATGTTCCAGTTTTGTCAAACACTACTACTTCTGTATTAGATAATGCTTCTAAATAATTGCTTCCTTTTATTAATACTCCCATTTTAGAAGCTCCACCAATACCACCAAAGAAACTTAGAGGTATGGAAATAACTAATGCACATGGGCAAGACACTACTAGAAATGATAATGCTCTATAAAGCCATTCTTGGAAACTTGCTCCCTCTATAATTAGTGGAGGTAATATAGCAAGTATTATTGCAATAACAACCACAATAGGGGTATAGTATTCTGCAAATTTTGTAATAAAATTTTCTGATTTTGCTTTTTTACTACTAGCATTTTCTACTAAGTCTAATATTTTACTTACAGTAGATTCTCCGAATTTTTTTGTTACTTTAATTTTAATTACTCCATTTATATTAATACATCCACTAAGTATTTGTTCTCCTTCTTCTACCTCTTTTGGTACTGCTTCCCCTGTTAAAGCTTTTGTATCTAAAGTTGTTTTTCCTTCTATAACAATTCCATCTAATGGAATTTTCTCTCCTGGTTTTACAATAATACTTTCTCCTATTTTCACTTCTTCTGGAGTTACTCTTTCTTCTTTTCCATCTCTAAATACATTAGCATAATCTGGTCTAATATCCATTAAACTCGCAATAGATTTTTTAGATTTATCTACAGCATAACTTTGGAAAAGTTCTCCAATTTGATAAAATAGCATTACTGCTACTGCCTCTGGAAATTCTCCAATACAAAATGCTCCTAAAGTTGCTATTGCCATTAAAAAGTTCTCATCAAATACTTTTCCTTTCAAAATATTTTTTACTGCGTTTTGTAAAATTTCAAAACCAACAATGCAGTAACTCACAATAAATATAGCATTATTAATCCATTCATTTTGAAATTTTATAAGAATTGCAAATAAGAATAATGCAAATGCAACAGCTATTTTAATTATTTCTTTTTTCATTATACTATATGCTCCTTTCTATGTCCTATATGTTCCATTCCCACTTCAAAAACTTGTTTTATGTGCTCATCATCTAACATATAATAAACTTCTTTACCTTCTCTTCTGCATTTCACAATTCCCATTCTTCTTAATGTTCCCAACTGATGCGATACAGCAGATTTGCTCATTTCTAATACATTTGCCATATCACATACACACATTTCATTTTCATCTAAAGCAAATAATATTTTTGTTCTTGTGGTATCACCAATGATTTTAAAAAATTCTGCTAGTTTATTAAATACATCTTGCTCTGGCATTTTATTTAAAGTTTTATTTACTACATCTTCATGTATGATATTACAATCACATATAAATTCATTTTTTGACATTTAAATTATCCCTCCTTTAGTTGAGTATTTATTCAACCTTACTATATTATAGTTGAATGTCTGTTCAATTGTCAATCTTTTTTTATATTTTTTCAATAATTTATACAAAAAATTTAGACTTCTTTATCTACATAAAGAAATCTAAATCTTTGATTTTTTTAGAATATTTATCACTATTCTTCAGAGTTTACTATATTAATTATTTCCTTTTCTAATATATCTACTATTTCTTCTTGTGGAACCTTTTTTATTACTTTTCCTTTTTTAAAAATTGCTCCTTCTTTTATTCCTCCAGCTATTCCTATATCTGCATTTCTAGCTTCTCCAGGTCCATTAACCACACACCCCATTACTGCTACAGTAATATCTGATTCTATTCCTTGTAAAAATTCTTCTATTTCTTTTGCAATAGGAATCAAATCTATTTGTGTTCTTCCACAAGTAGGACATGCAATAAGTTTAGGTGATTTAGTATATAAATTGCAATCTTTTAGTATCTCTTTAGCTACCTTTATTTCTTTAACTGGATCATCAGAAAGTGAAACTCTTATTGTATCTCCAATTCCTTCTCTTAACAATATTCCAAGACCTATACTAGATTTAATAGTTCCACTAAATTCTGTTCCAGCTTCTGTAATACCTATATGTAAAGGATATTCAAAGATTTTTGAAGCTTCTTCATATGCTGATATACATAAATCTAAATCAGATGCTTTTAATGAAAGACAAATATCATAAAAATTCAATTTTTCTAAAATATCTATATGTCTCTTGGCACTTTCAACCATTGCTTTGGCAGTTGGTTTTCCTCCATATTTATCTAGCAAATCTTTCTCCAAAGAACCTGCATTTACTCCAATTCTTATTGGAATATTTTTTTCTTTGCAGGCTTCTACAACAGCTTTTACTTTTTCTTCGCTTCCTATATTTCCAGGATTAATACGTACTTTATCCACACCAGACTTAATTGCTTCTAATGCTATTTTATAGTCAAAATGAATATCTGCAACTATTGGAATATGTATCTTCTTTTTTATTTCTTTTATAGCTTTTGCATCTTCTATATCTAAGCAAGCTACTCTTACTATTTCACATCCTGCATCTTCTAGCTGTAAAATTTGATTTACAGTTTCATCAATATTTTTAGTTTTTGTATTACACATTGATTGAATAATTACTTTATTTTGTCCTCCTATTTGAACATTTCCTACCATTATTTTTTTTGTATTTGTTCTATTATTCATAATTTTTTCAACCTACTTTCTTTTAGTTAATCTTATATTTATATATATTATCATAAGAAAGGCTTTTCGCCAAGTAAGCTTTTAAAATCAATTACAACACTTTAATATCAATAATATCACATACATTTATATTATATTGTTCATCTATCTGTATTTTTTTCTTCATATAATCTATATTTGTTATTTTACCTACCAATGTTATATATCTTTTATTTTTGTAATACTTAATCTTTACTTTTGTATCCCTTTCAACTCTATTTAGTTGCATTTCTAATTCCTCACAAGCATCTTCAGCCAATTCTTTTCTCTCTTCATATTCTGCTTCTCTTTCTTTTAAAGCTTCATTAAATCCTTTTAAAGCATCAAAAGGAAGAAATAATTTTGCTCTACTAGCTCTTACCATGTTTTTCTCCTTTCTACAAATTTGCGTTATTCTCCGCTATTATGACCTCCTATAAGTTTATTTCTCATTATAGTGGTAGCACCATCTTCTAAATTTATTCCTCTTAATATTTTATTTTTCCCCATTTCATTTTTTATTTTGTTTATTACTAATTCTAATTTTCTTTCTTTATCTATCTCCTCTTGCTTTTTAAATAAACTTAGTTGAACATATTCTGTTTTACAAACATTTTCAAAACTAATTCCTATTCTCCTTATCATAACATTTCTATTTGTTGTTCTATCATAAACTTTTAAAAAAGCTTTAACTAAATCTGAATAAATATTAGTATATTGTATAAGTCTCTCTGTTCCTCCACTTGCTACAATTGTATTTTTAGTATATCCTATATAAAGTTTTACAGTATTTGTAGATAAATTATTTTCTAATAATCGCAAACTTCCTAGCTCCACCATTTCCTTTAAAACCAATCTAGCCTTTTCAAAAGAGTAATCCTCAAATAGGACTTGACTATTAGTAATACTTTTAGTTTGTGGTTCATATTCTTTTATGTCTTTTATATTACAATATTCTTTTCCCCATGCATGATCTATTATATATTCTGCATTTACTCCAAATTCTTTATATAATTTCTTAGCATCTGAATGAGCAATATCGTACATATCATGTATACCTAGTTTATTTAATCTTTTTTCTATCCCTGTACCAATTTGCCAAAAATCTGTTAGTGGCTTATGATGCCAAAGCTCTTTTTTATATTTTTCTTCATCTAACCACCCTATATTTAATACACTATGTTTAGCTGTAATATCTAATGCTATTTTAGCTAAATACATATTAGTTCCAATTCCTGCAGTTGCAGTTATTCCATATGTTTTATATATATCATTCATAATTTTCTTGGCAAGCTCTATCTCGTTTAGTTTATATAATTTCAGATATTTTGTAGCATCCATAAAAGCCTCATCTATAGAATATACATGAATATCTTCTTTTGCAAAATATTTTAAATATATTGCATATATATTAGCTGAATATTCTATATATTTTTTCATTCTAGGAGTTGCTACTATATAATCTATATTTTTAGGTATTTCGTAAACTCTACATCTATTTTTTATACCTAGCATTTTCATTTTAGGAGTTATAGCTAAACATATAGTTCCTTTGCCTCTACTTGGATCAGCTACTACTAAATTAGTGTTAAATGGATCTAAGCCCCTTTCTACACATTCCACTGATGCATAAAATGTTTTCAAATCTATACATAAAAATATATTTTTCACTTTCCAATAACTCCTTTCTAATATAATAAAATGTATTTAATTCATTATACTATTTTGCACCCATTTTGTAAACATATGTTTGTATTTATTGTTGTGGTAATTTCTTACATATTTGGAAAAAAATAACTTTGCAATTTATGCAAAGCTATTTTTCTTCAAAATTTATTTTATTATATCACTTATATTTATCTTATCTTCTTGTAAACAATCAAAGATTATACATATATATTTATCTCCTGCGTCATATATGCAATCTATTTCTACATATGTATTTCCATTTTCATCCTCATATGGTCTTTCTACAACATAAAATTTATTATCTGATATAGTTTCTTCTTTTACTTTTATTGATTCATCTTCCAAAACATATTGCAAATATTCTTCTGGAGTATAATCTTCCTCATAATTAGATTTATCATCTTCAAAAACCATTACAATTTTTTGGAAATCATCGCTAACAGCTAGACAATTGTATGCATCTTTATATTCTTCTCCGAAATAATATTCTATTTGTGAATTATTTAAAATTGTAAAATCTGATGGGAATTCCAATTTTAAATTATCTACACCTAATTCATATGTATTTTCAAAGACATTTTCTGAAGATATATTATTTTCTATTGTATTTTTTTCTACTTGCTCACTAAATACTATTACTAATGCTATAATAACTGCTAAAACAATTATTATAATAAAAGTTTTGAAGCTGGTCATACCATATCTATACCACGCACTTTTTTGAGCTTTTTCTGAAAAGTAAAATTTATTCGATTTCTTTTTAATAATTTCTTGCACTTTTAAATAATCAAAAATTCTTTTACCTTTATCTTCTCCAAATTCTTTTATAAGTTCAGCCATTATCTCTTCTTTATTTACTGCATTCTCTTTATTGGTAGCTCCATAATTTTCAAATATACTCTTTACTTTATCTATATCTTCATTTGAAAAATTACTGTTACTTGCATCTTGTGAAATTATTTTTATATCTTCAGAATTTACACCTTCTTTTAATTGTTTATTTAAATTGTATATAATTCCACCAATAACTACTACACAAAATACTAATGAAATTACATAATCAGAAATAAGAGCCCTCATAAATTCTTCAGTTTGATATATTAGCTTCAAATTATCAACTGATATTGTAATTTCTTCTCTCATCATTAAGCAAATTGGTATTATTATAAACATAGTAACAGTTATTGCAATAAAAGAGCATATAGATAATATTAATGGCAATTTTTTATCAATTTTTGCTTTCATAATCTTATAGCCATAAAAACTACATAATACAATTAGAATAGCTAATATTGAATACATCATATTTCCAAATACATACATAAGTATCCATGGAATAGAGCCTACAAAAGCTCCTAATAAGGCTCCTAATATTCCTAAACCATACCTATTTTTACTTTCATTCTCCATATAAAACCTCCAATTTCGATGGTATGGAAAATTTATTTACATACCATCCCTTTTATTTTTCAAAATTCATTTGTATTATAACATATTGGTTTTTATTCTTCAACTACTATTCTATTTTACATCACTGTCCTTTTATTTTCAAATACTTCATCCATATATTCATCTGGATACATATTGTCTAAAAATCTATCTATATTATCATTAGCTGGTATATTTTCTACTCTCTCTTTTTGTCTAATTGCAGCCATTGCTGAAATAGTTATATTAAAAATCATAAAGATAGCTAAACTACTTGCCATAATTTTTATTTTATGATTTTTCACAAACTCCTCTATTTTGGGTATTAATGGTTCTATATATGATGTATATAAAAGTCCTGCTACTCCCCAATAAGTGCAATGTATTAAAGTAGTTCTACCATTTATATTAAATAACCAATTAGAATAATCCCATGAAACAGTACCAAATAGTTTTTCCTGTACATATGAACACATATATTCTGTAATTCCACCTAAAATCATTGAAGAAATAAAAACTATACCTTTATTTCTATTTTTTATTAAACTAAAAAATATATAGTATACCAAAATGCCTATACCATATACTGGTGTAAATGGCCCATATAAAAGTCCTTGCCTAGAAACGAAATGACCATTTTGCACAAGTGCCACGAGCATTTCTACTACATATCCTATTATACTTCCTATCATAAAAATTACAAAAATTTTAATAATTTCATTAAACTTACTTTTTCTTTCCATCTTTTTTCCCCTTTAATCAACTATTATTTACAAAATTTTATAGATTATTTATTATATAAAATTTTTATCTGCTAATATAATGATTAATATGTATTTAATATTACATTTCTGTAAGTTTAATATAACAGAGAATTATTAAATATATTTTTAGGTCTTATTAAAAAATTCTTAATTTTGGGACATATTTGGACATAATAGAAAACAACTATAAAACTTAATGCTATTAATGTTATTACTCTTCTATTTTCTCATTTACTAATTGTTGACAAAATTAACATAATGTGTTACAATGAAAGTGTAATGAGAAAAGTCTCATGTAAGTTCACCAGCTACAATTGTAGCACTGTTTAATCAAAAGGAGGATTTATTATGAATGTCATCAAAGAAGGAAAAGAAATTAAAAATGTCATGCGGGTAACTTGTGATACATGTGGTGCAGTACTTGAAATTGATGCAAACGATATTAACCTATCGCCTGCAACTCGTCTTAGTACTGAAAAGTATTACTACAGATGTCCATGTTGCAACACACTAAATATTATTTCCGGTGATGACATGCCAGACGGTATGTATGTTGAATTTATGCGTAAACTTATTGAATCCTAAACTAAAGCGAGGAGGTTTTACCTCCTCGTCAGACTGTTGACAAACCCCAGAAATTTTTTCTGGGGTTTAAACAAATAAGTATTAAAAATGTTATGTTTATTTTTAAGAATATTAT
>CAJFUM010000019.1 GCA_904420285.1 uncultured Clostridia bacterium
GAACTCTTTTTTCTTTGTCGAATTTAGTTAAGTAATTATATACTAAAAAAAGAATATTACATTTTTGTTACAATTATATTACAGTCTATTGTGTTTCATCATTTTTTTGGTTAAAAACCATTATCTAGTAACGTTCTAATAAAAATAATTTCCAAAAACTATTGCAATTAGGAAAAAATTAGGATATAATATTATAGACAAGCATGAGAAGAAGAGTGGAAGCAAATTCCACTCTTTATACGTAAATATAGAAAAGGAGTTCAAATGGCTAGTATTGAAGATAGAGTAGAATCTCTTATAAAACCAAAAATAGAAAATTTAGGATATAAATTATACGATGTACAATTTGTAAAAGAAGGGCAGAATTATTTCTTACGTATATTTATAGAAAAAGAAAATGGAAATATTGATTTAAACGATTGTGAAAAAGTAAATAATGAAATTGATACTTTATTAGATTCAGCAAACTATATTAAAGAACAATACTTTTTAGAAGTATCATCTACTGGAATTGAAAAGATATTAAGAAAAGATGAACATCTTAAAGAAAATATAGGAACAAAGGTACAATTAAATTTATTTAAACCAATTGAAGAGTTTAAAGAAAAGAAAAAAGAAATTATTGGAATACTAAAAGATTTTAATGACAATAATATTGTATTAGAACTAGAAAATGGTGAAATAATAATTGATAGAAAAAATATTTCACAAATAAAAACAATATTTGATTGGGACAATGAAATTAATTAATAAAAAGCTAGGAGGAATTAGAAAAAATGAAGAAAACATCTAAAACAAATAACCAAGCAATAGATAGTAGTGAATTAATTATAGCAATGGATGAGCTAGAAAAAGAAAAAGGAATAAAGAAAGATTATTTATTAGAAGCAATAGAAACAGCATTAGTTACAGCATATAAAAGAAATTTCGATTCAGCAGATAATGTGAAAATAACAATGGATAGAGAAACTGGAGAAATTCATGTTTATTCTGAAAGAGATATAGTAGAAAAACCAGAAGATATAGAAAATGTTAAATATCAAATTTGTTTAGAAGATGCTAAAAAAATAAATAAAAACTTGCAAGTAGGAGACAAAGCAGAAATTGAAATAGTACCAAGAAATTTTGGTAGAATTGCTGCTCAAACTGCAAAGCAAGTTATTGTTCAAAAAATAAGAGAAGCTGCAAGAAGTATATTATTTGATGAGTTTAATGATAGAAAAGGTGAAATAGTTTCTGGTATAATACAAAAAGCAGATGGAGGCTTAGTGGTATTAGATTTAGGAAAACTAGAAGGAATAATGCCTAAGAAAGAACAAATACCAACTGAAAGATATAGAGTAAATGATAAAATTAGAGGATATATTTTAGATGTAGAAAAAGGTGCAAAAGGTGCACCACAAGTTATAGTTTCTAGGGCACATGTCGATTTTGTAAGAAAGCTTTTTGAGCTAGAAATACCAGAAATTTATGAAGGGGTTATTGAAATAAAAAGTATTTCTCGTGATCCTGGTAATAGATGCAAAGTAGCTGTATATTCATCAAATGAAAATATAGATCCTGTAGGTTCTTGTGTAGGACAAAAAGGAATACGTATACAAAATATAATAAATGAATTAAATGGAGAAAAGATTGATGTTATAGAGTGGTCTGAAGATCCTGCTATATATATATCTGCAGCATTACTTCCTGCTGAAGTTATGGCCGTAGATGTAAAACCAGAAGAAAAATTTGCACAAGTAATAGTAAGAGATGATCAGTTATCTCTAGCAATAGGTAAATCTGGACAAAATGCTCGTTTAGCAGCTAAACTTACTAATTGGAAAATAGATATTAAAAGTGAATCTCAATTTAGAGAAATGCTTGCAAACTTAGATGAAAATTCTGATGAAGAGCAAGAAGAAGAGATAAAACAAGATGAATAATATGAAACAAGCTGAATAGAATAAAAAAGGAGAGGAATCTAAATTTGAAAAATGTACCACAAAGAACTTGCATAGGTTGCAATTCTCAAAAAGATAAAAAAGACCTTATAAGAATAGTAAAAAATAAAGAAGGTATAATTAGTATAGATAAAACAGGAAAAGCACAAGGACGAGGCGCATATATTTGTGATAATATAGAATGCTTAGAAAAAGCAATAAAAACTAAAAGGTTAGAAAGAACATTTGAAATAAAAATTTCAGAAGAAATTTATGATGAATTAAGGGGTGTAATTATTGATAAATAAAGCATATGGATTATTAGGATTAGCGACTCGTGCCGGAAAAATTGTTTTTGGAACAGAGGCTTGTATTAAAGCAATAAATTCAAAAAAAGTTAAGCTTATTTTAATTGCAACAGATGCAGCTGAAAGGACAAAATTGAATTTTGCAAATGAATGTAAAAAAAATAATGTACCTTTAATAGAATGCTTTAATATAGAGGATATTAGTAAATCTATTGGGCAATCGAATAAAGCAGTTATAGGAATAAATGATACAAATTTTTCAAAAGAGATTATGAAAATTATTAATGGGGGTGAAGCTATTGGGTAAAATAAAAATACATGAAATAGCAAAAGAAGTAGGATTATCTAGTAAGGAAATAATAAAAATAGCAAACGATTTAGGAATTGGAGTAACAAGCCATTTAAGTGCTATTGATGATGAGCAAGCAAATAAAATTAAAGAAAACATAAAAAATATTTCAAAGGGGATTAATAAAGAAAGTAATACACAAACTATGAAAAATGAAAATATTAGCAATGATAAAAATGTAAAAAAAGAATCTGCTTCAGCTAAAAATAAGAAGAGTGAAACTCCTGTTATTATTAGAAGAGAAGTAATAATTTCTGAAGAAGAAAGAAAGGATCAATCTAATACTAAAACACAAAACAATAAAAAGGATGTTGGTTTTGTAGAAAGAACAAATAAAAGCGACTATAATATAGTTTATAGAAATAAGCAAACAAAACCAATGACTGTTAGTGAATTATTTGGCCTAAAACCAAAGGAAACTAAAAAAGAAGAAGTGGTTGAAGAGCCTAAAAAAGTTGAAAATAAAGTTGATAAAGTAGAAAAGGTACATGAAGAGCCTGTTAAAGAAGAAACAACAAGCAAGGTTAATGAAAACACAAAAAATGTTAAAACTATAGAAAATAACCAAAAAAACGAAAACAACAGATCTAACGACAATAGAAATAACTTTAATAATAGAAACAACAATAGAAATAATAGAAATAACAACTATAATCCAAACTATAGAAATAATAATTCACAAAATAATGAAAGAAATAATAGAAATAGACAAAATGGAAATAATTTTAGAAATAATCAAAATGGTAGATATAATAACAACAATAAAAGACCTTTAGATGAAAAAGGATTAGATAAAAATATAAAAAATATAATGACTACTGAAATTCCAGAAAAGGAAAATCAAAGAGACTATAACAGTAAAGCTATAGATAAGCAAAAAGCTAATAACAGATATGAAGAAAATAAAACAAATAAAAAAGCAAATAAAGCAAGAAGAAATAGCCAATTTGATGAATTTGATAGTGGAAAATTAAAAGATTTAAAACAAGTAGATAAACTATCTAATATGTTCTCTGAACAAGATGGTGGAATGCTAGAATATTATGATTTAACTACTGCTAGAGGAAAGAAGAACAAAAGAAAAGTACAAAAAGATGAAGGAGAAAGAAATAAACAAAAAATATTTGAATTAAAAGAAATAACTATTACAGATAATATAACTGTTAAAGATTTAGCTGCAGAAATGAAAAAAACTACAGCAGAAGTTATTAAAAAATTATTTGGATTAGGAATAATGGCTACAATAAATAATACATTAGATTTTGATACTGCATATTTAGTAGCAAGTGAATTTGGAATTACTGCTAATAAAAAAGAAATAGTAAAAGAAGAAGATATATTATTTGATGAAACAGAAGATTCACCAGAGGAATTGGAGCCAAGGCCACCAGTTGTTGTTGTAATGGGACACGTAGACCATGGAAAAACTTCTTTATTAGATGCAATAAGAAGTACAAATGTAATAGAAGGTGAAGCTGGAGGAATTACTCAACATATAGGAGCATATAAAGTAAATGTAAATGGAAGAGAAATAACATTCTTAGATACTCCAGGTCATGAAGCTTTTACAAGTATGAGAGCAAGGGGAGCACAAATTACAGATATAGCTATATTAGTTGTTGCAGCTGATGATGGAGTAATGCCACAAACTGTAGAAGCAATTAATCATGCAAAAGCAGCTGAAATACCAATTATAGTTGCTGTAAATAAAATAGATTTACCAGGTGCAAATGTAGATAAAATAAAACAAGAATTAATGGAATATGAACTTGTACCAGAAGAATGGGGTGGAGATACAATATATGTTCCAATCTCAGCAAAAAAACATATTAATATTGAGAATTTGTTAGAAATGGTTCTTTTAGTTGCAGATGTAAAAGAATTAAAAGCAAATCCTAGAAAACAAGCAAAAGGAACTGTTATTGAAGCAAGATTAGATAAAGCAAAAGGGCCTATTGCATCAATATTAGTACAAAGAGGTACATTAGATACAGGAGATACAATTGTTGTTGGGACTTCAATTGGTAGAATTAGAGCAATGAAAAATGACAAAGGACAAAAAATAAAGAAGGCAGGACCTTCTACACCAGTTGAAATTATGGGATTAACAAATGTACCAGAAGCCGGAGAAATCTTTTATGAAGTAAAAGACGAAAAAATGGCAAAACATTTAATTGAAAGAAGAAAACGTCAAGAAAGAGAAAGAGAATTAGCAGAACAAAGTAAAGTAACATTAAGCAACTTGTTTGAAAGAATGGAAAGCGAAAATTTAAAACAACTAGATATTATAGTTAAAGCTGATGTACAAGGAACTGCACAAGCATTAAAACAATCATTAGAAAAATTATCTAATGAAGAAGTAATAGTAAAAGTTATTCATTCTGGCGTTGGAGCGGTTACAGAATCTGATGTTCAGCTTGCAAAAGCAGCAAAAGCAATTATAATAGCATTTAATGTAAGACCAGTACCTACTGCAAAAGATATGGCAGATAAGGATAGTGTTGAAATAAAACAATACTCAGTAATATATAATGCTATTGAAGACGTTGAATCAGCAATGAAAGGAATGCTTGCACCAGTATATGAAGAAAAAGTTATAGGAAATGTAGAAGTAAGACAAACATTTAAAGTATCTAGTATTGGTACAATTGCAGGAGCATATGTTTTAGATGGTAGAGTAGAAAGAAATGCAGGAGTAAGAGTAATTAGAGAAAATGTTGTAATACATGATGGAAAATTAGCATCACTAAAACGCTTTAAAGATGATGTAAAAGAAGTAACTAAAGGATTTGAATGCGGTATACAAATAGAAAAATATAACGACATTAAAGAAGGAGACATAATAGAAGTATATATTATGCAAGAAGTTAAAAGATAATTTTGACAAAAGCAAAAAGGAGGAAATACAAGAATGCCAAAGAATGAAGCTAGGCTAAATAGAATTAACGAAGAGCTTAAAAAGGAACTTAGTCAAATAATTAATTACGAATTGAAAAATCCTAATATTACTGGTATGTTAAGTGTAACTAAAGTAAAAATAACTCCAGATTTTAAATATGCTAAAGTATATATAAGTATATTAAATTCTAAAAATATTGAAAAAACAATGTTAGGACTAAAAGAATCTTCTGGTTTTATAAGATCAAAAATTGCAAAAACAGTTAATCTAAGAATTACACCAGAACTAACATTTGAAATTGATGACTCATTAGAATATGGTGCTAGAATAGATTCTATATTAAAAGATTTAAAGTTAGATAAAAAGGAAGAGGAAAATAAATGAGTACATTAGATAATATCTTGGAAGAAATAAATAAAGCACAATCAATAGTTATACTTACACACGAAAATCCAGATGGAGATGCTATTGGAACAGCATTAGCATTATACAATTCGTTAAAACAAATGGGGAAAAATCCAGATGTAATCATACCAGAATATCCAAGAATTTTTAATTTCTTACCTGGTACAGAGGAAATAAAGAAAGAATCGGATATAGAAAAATATGATCTTGCAATTTCTGTAGATTGTGCAACAATAAAAATGCTAAATGGATTTGCAAAGTATTTTGAAAATGCTAAAGTAAGAATTTCAATTGATCATCACAGCACAAACACAATGTTTGGAGACCATAATTTTATAATATCAGATTCGCCAGCATGTGCACAAGTATTATTAATTGTATTAGAGTATTTTAAAGTAGATATTACAAAAGATATAGGAACATGCATATTAACAGGAATAATTACAGATACAGGAGGATTTAAATATTCTGGCATAACAGCAGAAACATTTGAGTTTGTAGCATGGTTATTAAATAAAGGAATTAATGTTTCAAAGATTTATAAACAAGTTTTAGAAACAAAAACAAGAGCAAACTTTGAGCTTAGAAAACTTGCTTTAAATAGATTAGAATTTTTTGAAAATGGAAAAATTGCATTTACGTATATAACTAAAGAAGATGAAGAAAAAGTAAATGCTGAAAATGGTGACCATGAAGGAATTGTAGAAGAAGGAAGAAGTATAGAAGGAGTAGAAGTATCTGTATTTATACATCAAACAGAAAAAGGACTAAAAATTTCAATGAGATCAAACGAATATGTAAATGTATCAGATGTGTGTCTTTTAATGGGAGGCGGAGGACATATTCGTGCAGCAGGTTGTTTATTGCAAGGTTCTATAGAACAAGCAAAAGAAAAAATATTAAGACAACTTAAATCAGTTATATAGTAATTAAATTACAATATATAAGATAAAGAGCGACTTAGTCGCTCTATTATAGTAAGGAATGATAAAATTTGGATGGAATTATATTAATTAATAAAGAAAAAAATTATACTTCACATGATGTAGTAAATATAGCTAAAAAAGTATTTAATACTAAAGTAGGGCATACTGGAACATTGGATCCAAATGCAACAGGCCTATTACCACTTCTAATAGGTGAAGGTACAAAATTATCTTTTTATTTAATAAATCATGATAAAGAATATGAAGTGGTTTTAAAATTAGGAGTAAAAACAGACACTGCAGATTCTGAAGGAAATGTTATAGAAAACCAAAAAGTAGATTCTAGATTATTAAATAAAGATTTTGTAGAAAAAATTTTAAAAGAATTTATTGGAAAACAAAAACAAATACCTCCAATATATTCAGCAATAAAAGTTAATGGAAAAAAACTTTATGAGTATGCACGAAAAAAGCAAAAAGTGGAAATTAAGCCAAGAAGTATAGAAATATATAATATAGAGTTAAAAAATATTGATAATAAAAATAATTTAATATATTTTACTGTTAGTTGTTCTAAAGGAACATATATAAGAAGTTTATGTGAAGATATAGCAGAAAAAATGGGAACTGTTGGATATATGCTAGAATTAAATAGAACTAAAGTTGGAATTTTTAATATAGAAGATAGTATAAAAGTAGATGATTTGATATACAATAAAGATAATAAACAAAAATTAATATCATATTTAATTTCTATTGAAGATATAATAGAATGTTTATATGGAAAAGAAAATAAAATAAGCTTAGATAATAAAAAATTGAAATTATTTCTAAATGGTGTAAAATTAAGATATAATTTAAAAGATAGTATATATAGAATATACGACAAAGAGAATAATTTTATAGGAATTGGAAGTATTAATAAAAATTTATTAAAAAGAGAAATAATACTTGCAAAAAATAATTTAATATGATAATATATAACTACATTAAATAATAAAGAAAATATCCCTGCGTAGTACGTGTAGACTGGAATTTTAGAACCAACAATAGATTAAAGGGAGTCCGCCTTTGAATGTGGCGTGTATGCTTATA
>CAJFUM010000020.1 GCA_904420285.1 uncultured Clostridia bacterium
TTCGATTCTCGCTACCCGCTCCAAAAATTGTCAAAACCATTGACACACGTCAATATAATGATATAATACTTATTGTAAGGAGGATTAAAATGTTAAAAGACAAGTTGTTAGAAGATTTAAAAAGCAGTATGAAAGATAAGAATATTGTAAGAAAAAATGTTATTCAAATGGTTAGAGCTGCTATTTTACAAGTAGAAAAAGATAAGCATGTAACATTAGATGATAATCAGATAATTGATATAATTGCTAAAGAGTCTAAAAAAAGAAAAGATTCTTTACCAGATTATGAAAAAAGTGGAAGAGAAGATTTAATTAAAGAAGTAAAAGAAGAAATAGAGATTTTATCAGAATATTTACCTAAGCAGTTGTCTTTAGAAGAAGTAGAAACTATTGTTAAACAGATAATAGCAGATGAAGGAATTACTTCTGTTAAAGATATGGGAAAATTAATGAAAATTGCTAAAGAAAAGATTGGTCAAGCTTCTGATGGAAAGACAATAAATGAGGTAGCAAAAAAATTATTAGTATAAATTTTAAAAGGGAGTAGCTTAATAAAAACTAATCAACATCACGGCATTTTGCATGGTTAGTAACCTAATACAGGTAAGCAAGACTTTTTTTATTTTATATATTTTAATTATTAAGATAATATTGTATAATTTATAAAAATAAAATGTCTTATTTTATTTTTATAAATCTTAATAATTATTTATATAATTAGAAAAGTCTTATTTTGTTGTTTAAAAATTAAAATATAGGTTATATATAGTATAATAAATAAAACGATAAGATATAATTGTGAAAAAACATTTTTTTAAGATAGGAGAGAGTAATTTTGGAAAAAAATTGGTTTAATAAAAATATTGATGAAATTAAAGACGATTTTAAAACTAATATAGATGACGGATTAAATACTGAACAAATTAAAGAATTAAGAGAAAAATATGGTTTTAATGAATTAAAAGCTAAAAAGAAAAAAAGCATATTTGTTAAATTTATAGAACAATTTAAAGATTTTATGATTATTGTTTTAATAATTGCAGCAATTATTTCTGGTATTGTAGGATATATGGAAGGAGAGGGGGTAACTGATTCTATTATTATTTTAATAGTAGTTGTGGTTAATGCAATAATAGGTGTAGTGCAAGAAAGCAAAGCAGAAAAATCTTTAGAAGCTTTGCAGAAATTGAGTTCACATGCTTCTAAAGTTATGAGAAATGGAAGGGTTATAGTTGTACCATCTAGAGAATTAGTACCAGGAGATATAGCTGTATTAGATACAGGAGATTATGTTCCTGCTGATATAAGAATTGTTGAAAGTGTGAATTTAAAATCACAAGAGGCATCTCTTACAGGAGAATCAGTTCCTGTAGAAAAAAATTCAGATGTTATATTAGATGAAAAAGTTGGGATGGGGGATAGAACTAATATGCTCTTCTCTTCATCACTAATAACATATGGAAGAGGAAAAGGTATAGTTGTTGCTACAGGTATGGATACAGAAGTTGGTAAAATTGCAGAAATTATTAATGATACAGAAGGAACTGCTACACCTTTACAAAATAAGCTTAATAGATTGGGAAAAACATTAGGAATAGCAGCTTTAGCTATTTGTATTGTTATATTTGTAATAGGAATTGCATATGGAAAAGATATTATAGATATGTTTATGACTGCGGTAAGTTTAGCTGTTGCAGCAATACCAGAAGGATTGGCAGCTGTTTCTACTATTGTTTTGGCAATAGGTGTGCAAAGAATGGTAAAAAAGAATGCAATTATAAAGAAGTTGCCTGCTGTTGAAACTTTAGGAAGTGCAACTGTAATTTGTTCTGATAAGACAGGAACTCTAACACAAAATAAAATGACAGTTCAAAAAGTTTTTGTTAATGGAAAATTAGAAGATGTTGAAAATTATAATATTGATGAAAAACAAGAAAATTTAGTAAATAAATATAGCAAAGAATTTGAAAAACTAATGAATATTAGTATTTTATGTAATGATACAAAAATTGGAGATAATAAAACCTTAACTGGTGATCCAACAGAGACAGCATTAATAGATTTAGGTTATAGAATTAGTTTTAATGTTGAAGAAGTGCTAAAATTAAAAAGGATTAAGGAAATTCCTTTTGATTCAGAAAGAAAACTTATGACAACTGTAAATAAAATTGGGGAAAAATATATTGTGCATACTAAAGGTGGTATTGATGAGCTTTTAGAAAGATGTGTAGCATATGAGATAGATGGAAAGGTAAATAATAATTTATCAGAGTTTAGAGATATTATCGAACAAAATAATATGAGTATGGCAAAAGATGCATTAAGAGTACTTGCAATGGCTTACAAAGAATTAGATCATGAGCCTAGTGATGAAGAAATGAAAAATATTGAAAGCGATTTAATATTTGTTGGAATGGTAGGAATGATAGATCCACCAAGAGAAGAAGTAAGACATGCAGTAGAAAAATGTAAAACAGCTGGTATAAAAACTGTTATGATTACTGGTGATCATAAAATTACTGCAGTAGCAATTGCAAAATCTTTAGGAATATTAGAGAATGAAGAAGAAGCAATAACTGGTGCTGAGTTAGAGGAAATATCTGATGAAGAATTAACAAAAAATATTAGGAATTATTCAGTTTATGCTAGAGTTTCACCAGAACATAAAGTTCGTATAGTTAAAGCATGGCAAGCTAATGGAGAAATAGTTGCGATGACAGGAGATGGAGTTAATGATGCACCTGCTTTAAAAACAGCCGATATTGGTTGTGCAATGGGAATTGTGGGTACTGATGTTTCAAAAGAAGCGGCAGATGTTATTCTTACAGATGATAATTTTGCAACAATTGTTTCTTCTGTAGAAGAAGGTAGAAGGATATATGATAATATTTTAAAAGCAATTCAATTTTTATTATCTAGTAATGTAGGAGAAATAGTAGCATTATTTATTGCAATACTTATTACACCATGGATTAGCAGTACTTTTGGAATAGATGTTGGCTTAATAGAAGTGTTACTACCTATTCATATCTTATGGGTTAATTTAGTAACAGATTCTCTTCCTGCTTTGGCTTTAGCAGTAGATCCTGCTGAAGATGATGTTATGGATAGAAAACCTAAAAAGCAAAAAGGAATTTTTACAAAAGGTATGACATGGAGAGTTATTTATCAAGGATTTATGATTGGAATACTTACTCTTGCAGCATTTTTAATTGGACTAGCTACTCCAGAGGATAAATTGCCAAAAATGGTACGTATAGATAATGAAATATATAGTGCAGAAGAAATAGAAAATCTCGATGAAGCACTAGCAAATGGTGCAGAAATGGTTGAAACACAAGAAGTGAAAGTGGAAATAGGACAAACAATGGCTTTTGTAGTATTAGCATTTTCAGAGCTTGTACATGTATTTAATATTAGAAATAATAAAAAATCTATTTTCAAAACACATCCATTTAATAATAAGATGTTGTTAGGAGCAATTGGTTTGTCTGCAGCTCTTATGCTTATAATATTATTTATTCCTGCATTAAGACATATTTTCAGTATACCAATACTACCTTTAGGCAATGTATTAGAAATAATAGGATTAGTTTTAATTCCACTAGTTATAGTTGAAATATTTAAATTATTTAAAATAAATACTTCTAAGGATGAAATTTAGAGATATAATAGGAATTTATTGAGTAATAAAATATTGATTTTTATTAAATTATGTAATATAATTTTTGTGTTAAAATTAGCAAGAATAGGGGAACATATATATGAAAGCACTAGAAATAAGAAATAAATTTTTAAAATATTTTGAAAAACATGGGCATAAAATAATACCTAGTAGTCCACTAATACCAGAAAATGATCCTTCTGTATTATTTACTACTGCAGGTATGCAACCATTAGTTCCATATTTATTGGGAGAAAAACATCCAGAAGGCACAAGAATTACAGATTATCAAAAATGTTTGCGTACTAATGATATTGACGAAGTAGGTGATAATAGGCACTTAACTTATTTTGAAATGCTTGGAAATTGGTCATTAGGAGATTATTTTAAAGAAGAATCAATTGCAATGAGTTTTGAATTTCTAACAAAAGAATTGGAAATACCAGCAGAAAAAATATCTGTTACATGTTTTGCAGGAGATGAAAATGCACCTAGGGATCAAATTACTGCAGAATGTTGGAAAAAAGCTGGTATTCCAGAAGAAAGAATATATTATTATGGAAAAGAAGATAATTGGTGGATTGCAGGAGAAGAAGGTCCTTGTGGACCAGATACAGAAATGTTTTATGATACGGGAAAACCGGCTTGTGGACCTAATTGTGGACCTTCTTGTGATTGTGGAAAATATATTGAAATATGGAATAATGTTTTTATGGAATATTATAAATCAAAAGATGGAACATATTCCAAATTGAAACAACATAATGTTGATACAGGATTAGGCCTAGAAAGAATGGCAATGTTATTGCAGGGAAAAGAAACTCCTTTTGATATTGAATTATTTGAACCAATCATGAAAAAATTAGAAGAGATTTCAAAAAGAGATATTATTGAAAGTAGAAGAATAGTTGCTGAACATTTGAGAGCTAGTATGATGGTTATAGCTGATGGGGGAAGACCATCAAATATTGATAGAGGATATGTTTTAAGAAAATTAATACGTAGAATGGTTAGACATATGAATAAAATGCAAATTGATTTGTCTGAGCTAGAGGAATTAATCGATTTAAATATAGATACTTTAAAAGAAATGTATCCAGAATTAATTAATAATAAAGACACAATAAAACAAGTTATAATTGAAGAAAAAGATAAGTTTATAAAGACTTTATCACATGGAGAAAAAGAATTTGAAAAAGCAATAAATAAAGCAAAACAAGAGAATAAAAAAATAATTGATGGACAAACTATATTTAAATTATATGAAACATATGGATTTCCACCAGAAATTACAGCTGATTTAGCAAAAGAGCAAGGGTTTGAAATAGATAATTCAGAATTTGAAAGATTATTTAAAGAACATCAGAACAAGTCTCGTATGGGCAGTGAGCAAAAATTTAAAGGAGGATTAGCAGAACAAAATGAAAAGACTATAGCATATCATACTGCTACTCATTTATTGCATAAAGCATTACAGCTTGTTTTAGGAGAACATGCTAAGCAAAAAGGGTCTAATATTACAACAGAGAGATTAAGATTTGACTTTTCACATCCAGAAAAAATGACTAAAGAACAAATACAAGAAGTAGAGGATATTGTAAATGAACAAATAAAAAGAGATTTACCAGTAACATGTGAAGAAATGACTTTAGAAGAAGCAAAGGAATCTGGAGCTACAGGATTGTTCGAAAGCAAATATGGAGAAAAGGTAAAAGTATATACTATAGGAGACTTTAGTAAAGAAATTTGTGGAGGACCTCATGTATCACATACTGGGGAACTAGGACATTTTAAAATAAAAAAAGAAGAATCTAGTTCTGCTGGAGTAAGAAGAATAAAAGCTGTTCTAGAATAAATTTAAAAAAGTGAGGAATAATAATGGAAGATTGTGTATTTTGTAAGATTATAAACAAGGAAATCCCTTCTGATATAGTATATGAAGATGAAAAAGTTATTGCTTTTAAAGATATTAATCCAGCAACACCAATTCATATATTAGTAATACCTAAAAAGCATATTGCTACATTACTGGATGTTACAGAAGAAGATAGTATTTTAATAGCACATATTTATCAAGTTATTAATAAAATTGCTAGAGAAAATGGCTTTGCAGAAAATGGTTTTAGAATAATTGCAAACTGTGGAAAAGATTCTGGTCAGGAAGTGATGCATATTCATTTTCATATATTAGCAGGAAGAAAATTAGGAGATAAAATAGTGTAAAATATATTTGAAACAAAGTCTAGATTAAATAATAAAAATATGTTATAATATATTTATGTAGCAAACGAACTAAAAAGTAAATTATATATTTTATAATTTACTAGAAAGGAAGAAAATATGTTTAATAATAAATATAGTAAAACATTAACTGTTATTCTAATAATAGTAATTATTGGAATTGTAGGATTATTAATCTTTTTAGGAATAGATGTGTATAGAAAATATTACATTCAGCAGGCTTCTGGAGATGCAGCAGAGGAATTTAAAAATAAAGTAAGTCAAAACGATGTAGTGGAAGAAAATACAACAATTTTAAATGATTTAGAGCCAAATATAGATTTAAATACTTTATATCAAAATCAGACAACTACAGGAACAGGGGACTCGGGTGTAAAATATATGGGGTATGATGTTATAGGTACAATAGAAATTCCAGCAACAGATATAGAATACCCAATAATACCAGATGACCAAGCAAGTATAAATTCATTAAATGTTGCTATAGTAATGTTATATCCAAGTAATATAGGGTTAAACGAAGTTGGAAATACAGTATTAGCAGGACATAATTATAGAAATGGTACATTTTTTGCAAACAATAAAAGATTACAAGATGGTGATAAAATATATATAACAGATACTTCTGGAAGAAGAGTAACATATGAAGTTTATAATAAATATGAAACAAGTACAAGCGATTCAGAATATATGAATAGGGATACAAAAGGAAAGAGAGAAATATCATTAACAACTTGTACAGATGATACAAAAGGAAGATTAATAATCTGGGCAAGGGAAGTTGAATAAATAGATATAAAATTTATAAAAATGGTTGACAAATTACTTTAGATGGGGTACAATAATACTTGCAGTTAGCAGAAGATGGTGGATGTAGCGTAGTTGGTTAACGCGTCAGTTTGTGGCACTGAAGACCGTGGGTTCGAGTCCCATCTTCCACCCCATCAAATATATTGGGCTGTAGCCAAGCGGTAAGGCATTAGACTTTGACTCTAACATGCGCTAGTTCGAATCTAGCCAGCCCAACCAAAAAAA
>CAJFUM010000021.1 GCA_904420285.1 uncultured Clostridia bacterium
AATAAAATATTAAATATATAAATTTAATATTTTAAAAATTTGATAATTAATTATAAAATAATTTAACTATATATAATAAAATATAAAAAATAAAATATAGTTTTTTTAAATATAGAAAAAAATTAAATAGATAAATAAGAATAATAAAATAGCTATTTAATTAAAATAAAATTTTAAAATTAGAATAGATGTTAATAAAATTGTAAAGAGATAAAATGAATAATAATGAAAAAGTACTTTGAAAGATTGTAAAATCTAAATAGAATTACTACCACCAATAACAAATTTATGTTTACCTGGTAAGAATAAAATTTAAAATTTATATATAAGAATTTCAGAAGGAGCAGATTCAAATACTTGTCAAAAAGGAGAGAAACTTAATAAAAATAATAAAAGACGACAAGTAAATGTATAATAAGAAAATCTTTATA
The DNA here is from genome assembly GCA_904420285.1 of uncultured Clostridia bacterium. GTDB lineage: Bacteria > Bacillota > Clostridia > TANB77 > CAG-508 > CALXVA01. Next base: position 432 of record CAJFUM010000021.1, read on the forward strand.
ACTAAAAATGATAAGAGAATGTAAACCAGGAGAATAAATTTAAAAGAGAAAATCGAATTTAAAAATAGTAGAAAAAAATGAAAAAAAGTGAGAGGATATAGGAGTTTTAAAAGAAAGAAGTAAATAGAAAGAAAAAACAAATAAAATTAACATAATTAACTAATTCTAATAAAATAGAAAGTAAAAATGAATAAAAGAATTAATAAAACTTACAAAAAATTAGAAGATAAACACTTAGAACTGGACATGATTATACAAAAAGACAAGACATATCCATAAAGAAATAATAAGGAATGATGTCGAGGATAAAAGTTTGAGTGAAAATTTATAATTAACTAAATGTAAATTTACAGAAGAAATTTAATAATGTATATGGAATAAAATGTAAATTTAATACAAGTTTAAGAATTATAATATTAAAATATTAAATATATTAATTATATAATAAAAAACATAATAATTTTATTATTTAAATTTATATTTTAAAAATAATTTATAGAAAAATTAAATATAAATTTTAATTAAATAAAAAATATATTTAAATATATAAAAAATAATAATTTAATTATTTAATAAATAAATTATAAATAACTTAATAAAAAAATAAAACCTCAAAATAATAATAAATGAGGTTTTATTTTTTATATAGATTAAAGTTTGATTTTATTTAATATTAATTTCTTTTTTATCTATATTTATTATATTTTCTTTTTCTATATTTTTTAATTCTTGTTGTTTCTTTTTTAGATTATCTTTAGCTACTGTCATTAAAAGTTTTATTCTATTTGTTTGATTAGCTTCACTAGCTCCAGGATCATAATCAATAGCTGATATGTTTGCTTCTGGGAATTTACTTCTAATTGTTTTTATTACTCCTTTTCCAACAACATGATTTGGTAGACATGCAAATGGTTGCACACAAGCAATATTAGGAATTCCATTTTCTATGTATTCAATCATTTCAGCTGTTAAAAACCAGCCTTCACCAGTTTGATTACCAATAGAAAGAATATTTTTTACTTTATCTTCTAATTCCCAGATATCACAAGGTGGTAAATAGCCTTTTTTAGAATTTGCTAGAGCTATTCTGGAATCTTTTTCTAAAATATCTATTAATTTAATAGCAGTTTTAAATAGTTTTGCTTTCATTTTGTCTGTTTTTATTAATTGGTTAAATGTAATTTTATGTGTTGCTATAAATTTGATAAATCCCATAAAGTCTGGTAATACAACTTCAGCACCTTCTTCTTCTAATTTATTAGCTATAAAGTTATTTCCAAAAGGATGATATTTAATTAATACTTCTCCAACGATTCCTACTTTTGGTTTTTCTACAGAAGTGTCTAGCTCAATCTTTTCAAAATCATTGACCATATCATAAATACTTTGTTTAAATTCTTTCATTGTAGATTTTTCTAATAATTTCTTACATTTTATCATCCATTCATCGAATAATTTTTGTGATTCGCCTTTATGTATTTCATATGCTCTATTTTTAGTTAGCATTTTTTGTAGTAAATCTGCATAAACAACCATTTTTAAAAGTCTTTCAATTAATGGTAATGTTATTTTAAATCCTGGCATTTTTTCCATTCCTACAACATTAAATGAAATTACTGGAATGTTCTCGAAACCTGCATCTTTTAATGCTTTACGAATGAAACCAATATAGTTTGTAGCTCTACAGCCTCCACCTGTTTGAGACATTATTAAAGCTGTTTTATTTAAGTCGTATTTTCCAGATTGTAATGCTTCAATCATTTGTCCTGTAACTAAAATTGATGGATAACATGCGTCATTGTTAACATATTTTAATCCTGTTTCTACAGTATGGTCTGTGCAATCTCTTAATAATTCTACTTTATAACCAGAAGAGCGAACAGCAGCTTCTAATAGTTCAAAGTGTATTGGTGCCATTTGAGGAATAAGAATAGTATAATCATCTTTCATGTCTTTAGTAAATATTTTTTTATTTACTTCGTAATTTCCATCACCTTTTAGTTCTTCTTTATTTGCTAAACGTTTATTCATGCTAGCAAGTAAAGAACGTATTCTAATTCTTACTGCACCTAAATTGTTTATTTCATCAATTTTTATTAAAGTATACATTTTTCCATAACTTGTTAATATTTCTTCAACTTGGTCTGTTGTAACTGCGTCAACACCACAACCAAAAGAATTTAATTGTACTAATTCTAAATTATCATGTTTTCCTACAAAGTCTGCAGCTGCGTATAATCTTGCATGGAATACCCATTGATCAACTACTCTAATTGGGCGTTTTACTTCTGTTAGATTTGAAATACTGTCTTCAGTAAGTACTCCTAAGCCTAAACTTGTAATTAGTGTATCTATACCATGATTTACTTCTGGATCTACATGATATGGACGTCCTGCTAGAACTATTCCTTTTAAATTATTTTTTTCTAAATATTCTATTGTTTCTTGTCCTTTTTTGTGAATATCATTTTTACAATTTTGATATTCTTCTTCTGCTTTTTTTGCTGCATTTAATAATTCTTTTTTAGTAAAGTTATATTCTTTAAATTCTGGTAATTCTAGTATTGTTTTTGCTAAATTTTTTGCATCAAATGGTAGAAATGGATTTAGAAATTTTATATTTTTTTCTTTTATTTCTTCTACATTATTTTTTAAAACTTCTGAATAAGATATTACAATAGGACAGTTATAATGGTTATCAGCTTTTTCATATTCTTTTCTTGAATATGGCATACAAGGATAGAATATTGTCTTTATTCCTTGCTTTATCAATCCTATAATATGTCCATGTGATAATTTTGCAGGAAAACATACTGATTCAGAAGGCATTGATTCCATTCCTTTTTCATATGTTTTTCTGTTACTTTTTTCAGATAATATTACTCTAAAACCTAAATTAGTTAAGAATGTGAACCAGAATGGATAATCTTCATACATGTTAAGTACTCTTGGTATTCCAATTACTCCTCTTGGAGCATCTTTTTCTTCTAAAGGAGTATAGTCAAATATTCTTTCATATTTATATTTTACTAAATTAGGTAATTCTGTTTTTCCTGCAACAATTCCTGCACCTTTTTCACAACGATTACCAGAAATATGTCTTGCTCCATTACTAAATTTATTTATTGTAAGTAAGCAATGATTTTCACAACCATTACAACGTACATGAGAAGTTTCAATTTCTAATTTGTCCAAATCTTCTAGTTTAGTAATATGGCTTCTGTATTCCATATCTAAATTAGACTCATATTGTTCATGTGCTAAAAGTGCTACTCCATAAGCGCCCATGAGTCCAGCAATATCTGGTCTTACAACATTCCTTCCTACAATTAATTCAAAAGCACGTAGAACAGCATCATTATAGAAAGTTCCACCTTGTACTACAATATGTGCGCCTAATTTTTTTACATCTCTTACTTTCATAACTTTTTGTATAGCATTTTTTATTACTGAATAAGAAAGACCAGCAGAAATATCTCCTACAGAATATCCTTCTTTTTGAGCTTGTTTTATTTTAGAGTTCATAAATACAGTACATCTTGAACCTAAATCAACAGGTCTCCTAGATTCAATTGCAGCTTTTACAAATTCCTCTATTGAAATATTTAGACTTTTAGCGAAAGTTTCAATAAATGAACCACAACCAGAAGAACATGCTTCATTAAGTAGTATATTATCAATAGCACCATTCTTCATTTTAATGTATTTCATATCTTGTCCGCCAATATCAACGATACTTGTAACATTAGGCATAAATTTTTTTGCTGCAGTGTAATGTGCAATTGTTTCTATTTCATTTAAATCTACATTTAAAGCTGTTTGTATAAGTTTTTCTCCATATCCTGTAACTCCGCTATATCTAATAATGGCTTTTGGAGGAAGTTCTTTATATAATTCTTTTAACATTTTTATTACGCTTTGAAGAGGATTACCTTCATTACTGCCATAAAGTGAGTATAGAAGTCTACCTTCACCATCAATTAGTGTTAATTTTGTAGTTGTAGATCCAGCATCAATTCCTAAATAACAATCACCTTCAAAAGTTTTTAAATCAGCCCTTTGTACTTTATCTTTAGCATGTCTTTCTTTAAATTCATCGTATTCAGCTTCTATTGAAAAAAGTGGTTGTAAAGGATTTGAAGTATCATCATGTGAAATCTTTAATACATCTACTTTACTTTTTAGCTTTTCTACTGTTATTGGTTTTGCTTCTTCTATTGAGTCTAAAGCAGCCCCTTTAGCTACTAAAAGATGAGCTTCTTCTGGAATTATTATTTCATCATCTGTTAAATGTAATGTTTCTATAAACCTTTTTCTTAGCTCAGATAAATAATTTAATGGTCCTCCTAAGAATGCTACATTTCCTCTAATTGGTCTACCACAAGCTAAACCGCTGATTGTTTGGTTAACAACAGCTTGAAAAATAGAAACAGCTATATCTTCTTTTGCAGCACCTTCATTTAAAAGTGGTTGAATATCAGTTTTAGCAAAAACACCACAACGAGATGCAATAGGATAAATCATTTTATAATTTTTAGCAAGTTCATTTAATCCTTGAGGATCTGTATTTAATAAAGAAGCCATTTGATCTATAAATGCACCAGTCCCACCTGCACAAGTACCGTTCATACGTTGTTCAATTGATTTATCAAAATAGATTATTTTAGCATCTTCGCCACCTAGTTCTATAACTACATCAGTTTTTGGTATGTATTTTTCAACAGCTCTTTTACAAGATACGACTTCTTGGATAAAAGGTAAGTGCAAAAATTTAGCAGCAGACATAGCGCCAGAGCCTGTTAGGGCTATTGTAAAGTTTGAATCTGGATATTTCTCAGTAAGACTTTCTAATACATTACATACAGTGTTTTTAGTATCTGAAAAATGTCTCTGATAATCCCTATATATAGTGTTTAGATTTTCATCCATTACAACTATTTTTACAGTTGTAGAACCTACATCTAAACCAACATGCAATAAATTGTTCATATTAAATCAATTCCTTTCATAATCTCCTATAAATAATATGTCTAAATCTAATAATACATTCTTAATTGTATACGGAAATAGCTAATTTGTCAAATGGAAAATATGTGTAAAATGTGGATTTTTACTAGAAAAAACTGGATTAAACTGCAAATAAAAAAATGTCGAAAAAAACAAATATTCTAATGATATTTTTTTAATATTTATAAAAATAGTTCTAAAAAATACTTGTCTATAATATTAATTAATAAAATAAAATATTAACAGTTTTAAAGAGAGGGGATTTGTATGAAAAAAAAGGTAGTTATATGTGTTTTAGTAATTTTAATTTTAATAGGAGCGTGTTTATGGTACTTTTTAATATATAATAAAAAAGAGCAAGTTAATGAAATTATACCTGAAGAAGAGATTTCTGAGGAACAAATGAGGCAGACTATTGTTTCATTATATTTCTATAATGAAAATTCTAAGAGTTTAATGCCGGAAGGAAGGCTAATTGATGTAAAAGAATTAGTAAATGAACCATATAAAAAATTAATGGAGTTGTTAATAGAAGGTCCGCAAAATGAGAATTTGAAGAAAACAATACCAGATGGAACTAAAATAAATAAAGTAGAGTTAAAGGGAGATATACTTTATGTGGATTTATCTAAAGAATTTATAGAAAATTATGGAGGAGGAGAAGAGCAAGAAAGTATTACTATTTATTCAATTGTAAATACAATGACAAATTTAACAGAAGTAAATTCAGTTAAAATATTAATTGATGGAGAGGAAAATAAAGCTTTTAAAGATAATAAATTAAAATTTGATGATCCATTTGTAGTAATTAAAGAGGATAAAGAAATGATGACAAATGAAACTACTGAAACAGAATAGTATTGAATTATTTAAAATAAATACTAAATTTTAAATTTTAGTATTTATTTTAAAATTTTATATAAGCAAACTGTATTACATGCTTTTTTTATATTGCGAAGAAAATGTTCTACTTCAAATAAGGAGTTTAAAGCATTTTCTTTTTTTAATTTAAAATCAATTTTTTTCTTTTTACAATTAATTTCTTTTTCTTCCATTTTAGTTTTGTATAATCCCCTTTCAAATAAAATTACTATATTATATGATATTTATAAATTATTGTTAATATTGATTTAACAATAAAATTAATATATAATAATTTTTATAGGAGATAAATTATATGGAATTAAAAAAAGATGAAAGAATAGATGATTTAGAATATAAAGGTTTAAAAATAATACAAAATCAAAAAGGATTTTGTTTTGGTATAGATAGTGTACTTATTTCTGATTTTGCTAAAGATGTTAAAAACAATTCTGTTGGTGTAGATTTAGGTACTGGGACTGGTATAATAAGTATATTGCTTTCAGCTAAAACAAAATTATCAAAGATTATTGGTGTAGAAGTTCAAAAAGATGTTGCTGATATGGCAAAACGAAGTGTTTTATTGAATGGATTACAAAATAAGATTGAAATTGTAAATATAAATTTAAAAGATATAAAAGAGAAAAAAAATAAAGAATCACTTTTTGCAAGAGAATCATTTGACTTTGTAGTAACAAATCCTCCATATAAAAAATTAGAAACGGGAAAAATAAATGAGAATGAAAATCTATATATTGCAAGACATGAAATAACAGCTAATTTAGAAGATTTTATGCAAGTAACTAATTTTTTATTAAAGGATAAAGGCAAAATGTATATGGTTCATAGGCCGGAAAGATTAGTTGATATAATGCAATTAATGAGAAAATATAAATTAGAGCCTAAAAGGATACGATTTGTATATCCTTCAATTAATAAAGAACCAAATTTGGTATTAATTAGTGGAGTAAAAAATGCTAGACCTTTTTTAAAGATAGATAAACCTTTAGTTGTTTATGAAAATGGAAAGTATACTGATGAAATACTAAAAATATATAATAAAACATCGGATTTATAATTTTGAAAGGATTGAAAATTATATGCAAGGAAAATTGTATTTAGTAGCTACACCAATAGGAAATTTAGATGATATAACTTTTAGAGCAATTAAAACATTAAAAGAAGTAGATATTATTGCTGCAGAAGATACAAGGCATACATTAAAATTGCTAAATTATTATGAAATTAACAAACCACTTATAAGTTATCATCGACATAATGAAGATATAAGGTCAGATAAATTAATTAAACAAATATTAGAGGGAAAAAATATAGCAGTTGTTTCAGATGCTGGAACTCCAGGAATAAGTGATCCGGGAGAAGAAATAGCAAAAGAAGCAATTAAAAATAATATAGAAGTAATCCCTATACCAGGAGCCTGCGCATTAATTAATGCACTTATTTGCTCTGGATTAAATACAAAAGAATTTGCATTTTATGGTTTTTTACCATTGAATAATAAAAACAGAAAATTAGTTATAAATAGTATTAAAAACGAAAACAAGACTGTAATTTTATATGAAGCTCCTCATAAGTTAAAGAAAACATTAGAAGATATTAAACAAAATATTGGTGACATTAAATGTGTAATTGCTAAAGAATTAACTAAGATTCATGAAAATTTTTATAGAGGTAATATTTCTAGTATAATAGAAGATATTGGTGATCCTAAAGGAGAATATATAATATTATTAGATTTAAAACAGAATAAGTTAAAAGAAGATGAAATAAGCAAGATGAGTATAGAAGAGCAATATAATATGTATAAAATGGAAGGATTAGAAAAAAAAGAGATAATAAAACAAATAGCTAGGAATAAAAAAGTTCCTAAAAATGAAATATATCAAATCTTTTTAAATAAAGACTAAAAAATTGATATATTAAATTTTAAAAAAAAATATATAATAAAAAAACTTTTAAGTTTGAGAATGGACTTAAAAGTTTTTCTAATTAATTTTCTTTTTCTAAATTTTTAGAAATTTGCTCAGAGCATTTATCACAAATAAGTTTTCCTTTGTATTCCGATAAATTTTTCGTGTTGCCACAAAATATACAACTTTGTTCAAATTTTTTTAGTACAATGTTTGAACCTTCAACATATATTTCAATTGGATCTTTTTCAGCAATTCCAAATTTGTTTCTAATCTCAATTGGAATAACAACTCTACCTAGCTCGTCCACTCTTCTTACAATTCCTGTTGACTTCATAAAATCCTCCCCTAAAATACAAAATTCGACAAAAAATCTATAAATATAATAGCATAAATATATTTAAAACGCAATAAAAACAAATGATAAAATTATAAAATCGTTCGACAAATTAATAGTTGTTAATAAAGAATAAATAAATAATTATTGAATAATAATTATTAGGTGAAAAAACATGTTAAATATATTATGGCCAGTTTTTATAATTTTATCATTTATATATGCAATAATTTCTGGAAAAATAAATGAAGTAAATAATGGGATTTTTGAATCGGTTGCAGATGCAGTAGAATTATCGATTACTTTTTTAGGAACTATATGTTTATGGAATGGAATTATGGAAATAGCTAAAAATACTACTTTAATGACAAAAATTACTAAAATGTTAAAACCATTAATTAATTTCTTGTTTCCAGATTTAAAAAATAATGAAATTGCTAAACAAGAAGTATCGATGAATATAGTAGCTAATATTATGGGATTGGGAAATGCAGCTACACCTTTGGGATTAAAAGCAATGAAAACAATGCAAAAAGATAATAAAAAAAAGGATACTTTATCAAATGCAATGATGATGTTTATTGTTTTAAATACAGCTTCTATTCAGCTTATTCCTACAAATGTAATAGCGATAAGAGCTTCTTTAGGCTCTGCAAATCCAACATCTATTATATTACCAGTTTGGATAGCAACTATAATAGCAGCAATTGTAGGGATTTTTTTTACTAAAATTTTAATAAAAAGGGTGAAGTAGATGACTAATGTAATAAATTATTTGTCTAATGCAGCTGTTCCTGGAATTATTATGCTAATAATAATTTATGGTTTAAAAGAAAAAAATAAAGTATTTGATACTTTTTTAGTTGGGGCAAAAGAGGGGATCGAAATAGTGTTTAAAATGTTTCCCACTTTAATTGGAATATTTTTAGCTGTAGGAGCTTTGCGTAGTTCAGGATTAATAGATTTTATTGTTGATTTAATGTCTCCATTAGTAGAATTATTAAAAATGCCAAGCGAAGTTATGCCACTTGCTTTATTAAGACCAATTTCAGGAAGTGCTTCAATGGCTGTCGCAGTTGATATAATGAAAAATTATGGAGTAGATACTTTAATTGGACTAATATCATCTGTAATTATGGGATCTACAGAAACAACATTTTATACAATTGCTATATATACAAGTTGTGTTGGAATAAAGAAAACAAGAGGAATATTATTAGCTGCTTTAGCTGCTGATATCGCAGGAATGGTAGCATCTACTATAATTTGTCGAATTATGTCGTGAAGTTTTTGTTGACAATTAAATAAAATTGAATTAAAATATCTACATAAATTGTTTCAATAATAAAATTTATTCAAAAGGAATTTTATTCTATGTTTTTTAAATTATTAATTTTTTTAATTTTGTTTTTCTTAATAAAAAATATATTTTTAAAATATATCTCCAAGAAATTAATAAAAAAAATAAAAAAATATATTTATTAGATTTTAATCTTGTAGAGGAAATACTTTTTAATTATTTCGCCCCCGAAAAGAAAAAATTAAATAAGTAAATAATTAAATAAAATCCTAAAAAACTCCTTTTAAATAATTCAAAAAAATTAATTTCATATAAATTAATTCTAAAAAAATCCATATTATTTATATAAAATTTCCTCTACAAATAATATATATTACCTATGATAAGTTTCATTATTTGAGATTTTAAAAGCTCTAAATAATTGTTCTAATAAAAATACTCGTATTAATTGATGAGGAAAAGTCATTTTAGAAAAAGATATTAGTTCATCAGAGGCTCGCAATACTTCTTTTGATAATCCTAATGAACCACCTATGATAAAGGATATATTACTATTATAATTTAGTAATATATTATCAAGTTTATTAGAAAATTCTTCTGAGGAAAATTGTTTTCCATCTAAAGATAAAGAAATATTGTAAGCATTTTTTGTATGCATAAGAATCTTTTGACCCTCAATATTTTTTATATTTTCAGCAATTTTGTCAGTTAAATTATTAGGAATTGATTCATCTGATAATTCAATAATGTTTAATTTACAATATTTCGATAATCTTTTAGAATATTCATTAATAGCATCTTTTAAAAATTTTTCTTTAATTTTTCCTACACAAATTATATTAATATGTATCATAAGAAACCTCTACTATCCAACATTTACAATTGAACTTGCTTTTAATCTATCTGCTATACTTATTTTTATTTTACTAGAATCTTTATTAGCTGAAATTAATTCATTTACAACAGTTTGATAAGCTAATTCTGGAAAATTATTTTCTTTGCTTAAATGTCCTAGCATTACTTCTTTCAATCCACTGTTCATTAAATAAGATATTGTTTTTCCAGCATCAATATTTGGTAAATGACCATTAGGTCCAGCAATTCTTTGTTTTAATGTATATGGATAAGGTGAACATTTTAATATTTGAGGATCATAATTAGATTCTAATAATATAAAACTACTATCCTCTAATTTACGTGCAATACTTGCTGTCATGTGTCCTATATCAGTTGCAATACTCAATTTTTGATTATTATAAAAGATATTAAAACCACATGGATTTGCAGCATCATGTGGGATTTTAAAAGGATGAATTTTTAAATCTCCAATTTCGAAATTTTCTTCTATTGTAAATTTCTTAATATTTTTATCACTAATTTTACTGCTTTGTTCACTCATTGCATCCCATGTTTTAGAATTAGCATAAACAGGAATGTCATATTTTTTAGAAAATGTTCCTAATCCCTTTACATGATCTGAATGTTCATGAGTTATTAGAATTGCATCTATATTATTGGGATCAATATTTATAGAAGAAAGCGCATTTGATATTTTTTTGCTACTTTCTCCTGCATCTATTAAAATTTTAGTATTTGAGGTTTGTATAAATAAACAATTACCAGAACTGCCACTATATAAACTACAAAAATTAAACATATTTAAACCTCTCTATTCTTCTGTAACTCTTGTAATATTTGCACCTAAGCTTCTAAATTTTTCTTCTATTTTCTCATAACCTCTATCAATATGATCAATATTGTATAGCTCTGTTGTACCTTTAGCAAGTATACCTGCTATAAGTAGAGCTGCACCTGCTCTTAGATCACTAGCATATACTGGGGCACCATATAATTCTTTTACTCCTTCAAAAACAGCGGTTTTTCCTTGTGCAGTTATATGAGCTCCCATATTTATTAATTCATTTGTATATTGGAAACGTGATTCCCAAATGCTTTCATTTATAACACTTACACCATCTGCTATAGATAAAACAACACCCATTTGAGGTTGCATATCAGTTGGAAAACCAGGATAAGGTAAAGTTTTAATATTAGCTTTGGTTGGTCTCTTGTTTATAGAAACTCTTATTGAATCACCAAAATCTTCTACATCTCCACCAATTTCAAGTATTTTTGCAGTGATGCAATCTAAATGTTCAGAAATACAATTTTTTATTAAAATATCGCCTTTAGTTGCAATTGCAGCAAGCATAAATGTACCTGCCTCTATTTGATCTGGAACGACTGAATAACTTCCCTCATGTTTTAATTCTTTTACACCATTTATTTTTATTACATCGGTTCCAGCACCACGAATATCTGCTCCCATTGTATTCAAAAAGTTAGCAACATCAACTATGTGTGGTTCTTTAGCAGCATTATCGATTGTTGTAGTTCCTTCTGCTAATACACTAGCGAGCATAATATTTATAGTTGCACCAACTGAAACCACATCTAAATAAATAGAAGTTCCAACTAATTTTTTAGCTTTTGCAGAAATTTTACCTTGTCCTACATCTACTTTAGCTCCTAATAATTCAAATCCTTTTATATGTTGATCTATTGGTCTTGCACCTAAATTACATCCACCAGGAAGACCAACCTCAATTTGTCCACTTCTTCCAAGCATTGAACCAATTAAATAGTAAGAAGCTCTAAATTTGCTTGTCTTATCTAAAGGTGCTTCTTTACCATCTATATCTCTAGTATCTATTGTAAGTTCATTTGGTGTAATCCAATTTATTTTAGCACCTAAATCTTGCAATATATCGCATGTTATTTTTACATCACTAATATTAGGAACATTACTAATAGTATAAACACCATTTAATAGTAATGTGGCCGGAAGTATTGCAACAGCTGCATTTTTTGCACCACTTATTGTAACTTCTCCTTTTAATCTTGTTCCCCCATTTATTACTAATTTCTCCAATCCAGTCCCCTCCAATATAAAAATATATGTATTAGTTCAAAGTCAAAAATAGAGTTTAACATATATTTAAACTCTATCTATAACTTATAACATATTTTTAAATAAAATACAATAGTAATTTCTATTCAGATATTTTAGCAAAATTTATATTTTTAAAGAACTCAATTAAACTAAATTTAAATTTAATCCCTGAATCGGTTTTATCACTTATTAAATCATATTCTTCTTCAGATAAATTATCTTGCATAATTTGTTTTGATTCATCTGGAACAACGCCTGCAGTTACATCAACGAAACATAAAGGAGGAAACATTACGCACCACCAATTTTGGCCCTTGGCTTCACCAATTTCAATTTTTAATGCATCATAATATCCAGCTGGAAGAGAAATATCTCCATAATATTTAGTAGGAAATTCAAAATTTCCTATACTTATTTTAACATCATAATTATAGCCATTTTCTTTTATTACATTTTTGGCAATATTATAGAATTCATCTTTATATTCATAAGCTAATTGAATAACTTCTTCTTTGGAAGAACAGTTTTTAGCAATATTATTCATATATTCTAAAACTTTATCACGTACTAAATATTTTAAATCTTGGTCTTCTTTGCTATCACTATTTGCAATAACATGTAGTCTAAAAACACTATTAGCAATATCTTCAGATACTGCATTTACATATGAAATTGCAGAAATAAATACAAAAAAAGCAAATAAAATTAAAACAATGAAGAAGCGTTTAATAAAGCCAAAATTAATAAATTTTAATAAATTTTTCATTATAAACCTCCTATAGAAAAATTATGCTTGTACTAAAATTATTTACTATTTTTAAAATTTTATACTATTTTTCCAAAATTTTTTTGTAATATAAAAAATAAAAAATATAAATATGAATTTTTAACAATTAAATACATTAAATGACAATCATTTATTTAATAATTGTATAAATATTAATAATATTAATTAATCTAAAATTTGATTGTCGAAATTAAGTATACGATTTAGCTTGACTTACGGAAATACGAATGGTAAAATTTACCATATAAAATAAAAGGAGGCTTTTAATATGGAAATATTAAAAAATAACATTGAAAAATTATGTAGTTTTTATGTAAGTGATTGGCACTTAGTTACAATGTTACTTCCATATATAAATAAGCAAATAAATTGTGAATCTAATATCATAACAATATTAGAAAATGATATAGAAGAAAATATAAAAACATTGATTAAAAAATTAAATCTAAAAAACGAGAAAAAAATATTGAACTTAAATTGGAAAAAATCTAATGGAATAAAATATACAGAAATACAAAAAAAGATGAAAGAAATGAAGAAAAATAACATATTAAATATAATTTTTATAAATGGAAATAAAAATTATATAGATATGACTAATGCAAATATAGAAAAATTTATTAAAGATAATAAGGAAAAATATAATATAAAAATTATAAATTGTTTTGAAGTAGGGGAATTTAATATAAATATGCAAGAAATTTTGCAGCACCATGATAAAATTTTAAATACTTCTGGAGAAAAAGAAATTTGTGATGTATTTGAAGGCTATGCTTAAAATCTACAAATTAAGAATAATACTTGCTTTTTCAAATAAAATGATATAGAATACAGATATTATATTACTAAATAATATAAAAATTTTATATGATTTTAGGAGGAAATTATGAGTGTAAAAAAAGCAGTTATTCCAGTAGCTGGATTTGCAACAAGATTTTTACCAGCATGTAAAAGTGTGCCAAAGTGTATGCTTTCAATAGTAGATAAGCCTATTATACAATATTTAGTAAATGAAGCAGAAGAAGCAGGAATTGAAGATATATTGTTAATAGTTGGAAGAAAAAAAGAAATTGTAGAAGATTATTTTTCTGAAGATAAAGAATTAATTGATTTTCTAAAAGAAAGAGGAAAAGAAAGTTTTATTCCACAAGTTACAAACTTGTCTGGAAAAGCAAAAATACATTTTATAGAGCAAGATGGTGGGGCAAAAGGATTGGGCCATGCTATATATATGGCAAAAGATTTTGTGGGAAATGAACCTTTTGCTATAATGTATGGAGATGTTATTATGCAAGGAGAAAAACCTTGTTTAAAAGAAATAATAGAACAACATGAGAAACTTGGAGCTTCTGTTATAGGTGTGGAGCAAGTAGAATGGAAAGATGTACCTAAATATGGAAATGTTTCTGGAGAAGCGATAAATGATAGATTATACAAAGTTGAGAAAATGCAAGAGAAACCTAAAGTAGAAGAGACAAAATCAAATTTAGCTATTTCTGATAGACATGTATTATTACCAGAAATATTTGATATTCTTGCAGAAACTAAACCAGGAAAAGGTGGAGAAATACAAGTAACAGATGCATATAACAGTATGGTACATACAAAAGAAGGCGTATATGCATATCGTTATGAAGCAACAAGATTTGATTCTGGAGATAAATTAGGTTTTGTAAAAGCATCAATTGATGAAACATTAAGAAGACCAGAATTAAGAGAAGATTTAATAAAATTCATAAAGAGTTTAGATATTTAATTAATATAATTACAAAAGATGGAATATATAAATATATCCATCTTTTTATTAAATATTATAAATTATACTTGGAAAAAAGAAAAATTATGCTATAATGATCATATATTTTAATACTATTTAATAAGAAAGGAAAGTGAAGTGTAGTATGAAAGATTATGAAATAAAGTATAATGAATGGCTAAATGACACTTTTATTGATGATGAAACTAAAAAAGAATTAAAGACAATAGAAGGAAATGAAAAGGAAATTGAAGATAGATTCTATAAAGATTTAGAATTTGGAACAGCTGGATTAAGAGGAGTTATAGGTGCTGGAACTAACAGAATGAATAAATATACAGTAACAAAAGTTACACAAGGCCTAGCAAATTACATAATAAGAAAAGAAGGTCAAAATAAAGGAGTAGCAATTGCATATGATTGTAGAATTATGTCTAAGGAATTTAGTGAAGAAATTGCACTTTGTTTAAATGCTAATGGAATAAAGACATATCGATTTGAAGATTTAAGACCAACTCCAGAACTTTCTTTTGCAGTTAGAGAACTTGGATGTATAGCAGGAATAGTTATTACTGCTAGCCACAATCCACCAGAATATAATGGATATAAGGTATATTGGGCTGATGGAGCACAAATAGTTGAGCCAACAGATCAAGAAATTATAGATGAAGTAAATAAAGTAACTGATTTTTCAACTATAAAAACAATGAATAAAGAAAAGGCTATAGAACAAGGATTGTATAATACTATAGGAAAAGAAATAGACGATAAATATATAGAAGAGCTAAAAAAATTAGTAATTAATAAAGAAGCAATAAAGAAAATGCAAAAAGATATAAAAATAGTATATAGTCCACTTCATGGAACAGGAAATGTACCAGTACAAAGAATATTAAAAGAAATAGGATTCGAAAATGTATATATAGTAAAGGAACAAGAAAAACCAGATGGACATTTTCCAACAGTTAGTTATCCGAACCCAGAAGACCCTAAAGCTTTTGTATTAGCTTTAGAATTAGCAAAAAAGGTTGATGCAGATGTAATCCTAGCAAATGATCCAGATGCAGATAGGTTAGGAATATATGTAAAGGATACTAGAACAGGAGAATATATACAATTTAATGGAAATATGACAGGAAATCTAATAGCAGAATATATATTGTCTCAGAGAAAAGAAAATGGAACATTACCTAATAATGGTGCAATTATAAAAACAATTGTATCTTCAAATATGACTGATGCAATAGCTGAAAATTATGGAGTAAAATTATTCTCAACATTAACAGGATTTAAAAACATTGCAAAAATAATGAGAGAATTTGAAAAAGATAATTCATATCAATGCTTATTTGCATATGAAGAAAGTTATGGCTGCATAATTGGAACACATGCAAGAGATAAAGATGGAATAGTTGCAGTTATGACAGTATGTGAAGCGGTAGCATATTATAAAATGAATGGATTAACTTTATGGGATCAAATGAACAAAATGTATGAAAAATATGGCTATTATAAAGAAAAACAAATTTCTATTACACTAAAAGGAATTGAAGGTTCAAAAGAGATCAGTAAAATGATGGAAAATATAAGGAAAAATCCTGCAAAGAAAATAGCTGATTTAAATGTAGAATCTTTTGGTGATTATGAAAAACAAGAAATAATTGATAAGAATGGAAATATAACATCCACTGGATTATCTAGATCTAATGTATTATATTTTGAATTAGAGAAAAATGCATGGGTTTGCGTACGTCCTTCTGGAACAGAACCAAAAATTAAATTCTATATTGGTGTATGTGGAGAAAATATGGAAAATGCAGAAAATGAATTAAATAAATTAGAAGAAGCTGTAAAAGAATTTTCAAAATAAGTGATAATATATAAAAATAAAACCTAGGAAGATATTACTCTTCTTAGGTTTTACTTCACATCTTTCCATCCATTAATATTGGCTCTTTTTATTGCACCCATTAAATTAGCCCTTACATTTGGAATTTGAATAGTCAATTTATATAACATGTCTTTAATATCTTCTCTTTTGGAAACACCATCCATTGGACAGTTTTTTGGCATTACTTTAATGTCATTTCTTTTTATAAATTTTTTTATTTCTTTTTCAGAGGCATAGATTAAAGGACGTATTAAAGTAATATCTGATCTATCCATATAACTAACTGGAGCAAAGGTAGATAAATTTCCTGCATATAACATATTAAGGAAAAATGTTTCTAATACATCATCTTCATTATGACCTAATGCTAGTTTATTACAGCCATGTTCTATTGCAAATGAATTTAAAATACCTCTTCTCAGATTAGCACATAAAGAACATGGATTTTTTTCTTTTCTTATGTCAAAAACAATTTCTTTTATATGACTTTCTGCTTCTATATATTCTACACCAATTTTTTCACATATATTTTCTAAAAAATTACTATCAAAAAATTCAAAACCTGGGTTTACACTTATAGCAACTAATTCAAAATGTTTAGGATAAAATCTTTGTAGAGCTTTTAATCCCATTAAAAGAGTAATAGAATCTTTACCACCAGATAAGCCAACTGCAATTTTATCTCCATCATTTATCATATTATAATGTTCTATAGCTTTTCTCAAATAACTTAATATTTTTTGCATATATAACTCCTCAAATAATTAAAATAACAAAAATATTATAACATTTATGTCAAGTCATATTTGAATAACTTAGGTGATGGTTTGTACATGTGATTGTGTAAAATGTTACAAGTTTATTATAATTTAATATTTCATTTTGTAAATACTTGATTAAATTATAAAAATGAGATAAAATATATGAATGTAACGAGATGTTTCAGTAGCTCAGTAGGATAGAGCGTTCCCCTCCTAAGGGAAAGGTCGGAGGTTCGATTCCTCTCTGGAACACCATTTATTAAAATTGACATTTACATAAAGAAATGTTATAATAATTTTATAGAAATAAATTTCTGTAAAATTAAAAATAATCTTGTCAAAAGATAAATTTTAGTATATACTAATCACAAATGAATATAATATAAAAGACAAGGAATTAATCCTTGCCTAACTTATCGTTTAAATTGGGGTTGCTTTTCGCAGGGCTGACCT
>CAJFUM010000022.1 GCA_904420285.1 uncultured Clostridia bacterium
TACCATGGCTGTGCTCTACCTACTGAGCTATAGAAGCACTTATTCTTGTTTTAAGCCTTTTATAGCTTTTTTACGTATACGTTGTATAGCATTATCTACAGATTTTACAGGTGTATCTAAATCTTTAGCTATTTCTATATAACTTTTTCCATTGATATATTTATTTAATACTTTTTTTTCAAAATCACTAAGTGTTTTTTGTATTGTTTCTTCTATATTCTGAAAATATTCTTTTTTTGTTATTGTATCTAATGGATCTTCAATTAATGCAGAATCAAATATTTCTAGTAATGATGTATCACTATCACTTTCTTCTTCATCATAAGCAGACACATTTAAAGATAAATATGAATTAAGTGGCATATGCTTTTGCCTATTTGATGTTTTTATTGCTGTAATTAGCTGTCTTTCAATACACATATTTGCAAAACTTTTAAATGAATTTTGCATATCTGGTTTATAGCTTTTTATAGCTTTAAATAAGCCTATTAATCCCTCTTGCACAATATCATCTTTCTCAGCGCCAATTATAAAATATTTACTAACTTTTATATTTACTAACTCTTTATACTTTGTCATTAAATAATTAAAAGCTTGCTTATCACCAGATTTAATTATTTGTATTAAATCTTCATCTTTTATATTGTCATAATCTTTATTTATAGCATAAAAAACATTAGCATTTTCCATATTTATAAAGATACCTCCTGCAGTTTCCTATGTTTTTTATTATATGTCAGCAAAACTTCTAAGTCAATAGAAAATTGATATTTTCTTTAAATTATGATAATATTGTTAAAGTGAATTTTAGAAATTTAGTAAGGAGTACTTTAAAATGGCTTATGATGGTTTATTAAACTATTCTATTGTTAAAGAATTAGATAGTAAAATTATAAATGGAAAAATAGATAAGATATATCAGCCCAATTATGAAGAAATTATTTTGGGTATTTATTGCCAAGGGGTAAAATATGCTTTAAATTTAAATGTTAACTCACAATATTATAGAGCGAATTTAACTACAAATTTGAAACCCAATCCAGAAAGTGCCCCTAATTTTTGTATGATATTAAGAAAATATTTATTAGGTACTCATATATCTAAAATCTATACAAATAATTTAGAAAGAATTATATTTATAGAGTTTGAAGGCTTTAATAAATCTAAAGATTTTTCTACTAAAACACTAATTGTGGAGCTTATGGGAAAACATAGTAATATTATTTTAGTAAATAAGGATAATATGATAATTGATTCTCTAAAACATTTTTCTTTAAATACTGGATCTTATAGAAATATATTTTCTGGAGCAGAATATGAATTACCTAAATCAGATAAAATTGATTTGTTTGATATAAATGATAAAGATGAATTTTACAGAGTATTAAAAAACAATGCTTTAAAGTTAAATAATACTAAAATTTCTGCTATAATTAGTAATACTTTTACTGGAATTAGTAAAAACTCTATTTTATATATAGAAAAAGAATTACAAATAGACGATAATTTAACTAATGATTTTTCTAATTTAATTTTTAATTATTTAAAACATTTAATATTAGATACTTCTAATGTAACATGTATTTCTTTTAAACAAGATTATGCATTACACTATAATGAATTAGAAAAAAAAGGTAATGCTCAAATAAACTATTTTATTGATGATTATTATACACAAAAGGAGACTTATAATACTTTTATAACATACAGAAATAATCTTTTAAAATTAATATTAAATAAGTTAAGTAAATTAAATGAAAAATTAGATGCTTTAAATGAAAAGTTAAAAGAATGTGAAGAGACAGAAAAATTCCGATTATATGGTGAACTAATAACAGCTAATCTATATAAAATAAACAATTATAATACAGATCATATTGAGTTAGAGAATTATTATGATAATAATAGTTTAATTACAATACCTTTAGATAAAAGCATTTCCCCTTCTGCAAATGCTAAACATTTTTTTAAGAAATATCAAAAATTAAAAAACGCAAAAGGTCATATAGATTCTCAAAAATTATTAATATTAAATAGTATAAATTATTTTGAAAAAATTGTAGAAAAAATTAATACAGCAAATAATATTTATGAATTAGATAAAATTTATACTATTATAACAGGAGTCGATACGCAAGATAAAAAAAGAAAAACAAATAAAAAAGCTAAAATAGAAACTAACATGCCAATAACATATAATATAGATGGCTATACTGTATTAGTTGGAAAAAACAATAAGCAAAATGATTATTTAACAACTAAAATAGCTAATTCAAACGATATATGGCTACATGTAAAAGATATTCCTGGAAGCCATGTAATAATTAGAAGTGCAAACAAAGTTCCATCTCCTGAGACAATATATAAATGTGCTAAAATTGCAAAAGAACATAGTAAAGCAAGTCAAACATCTAATGTAGCTGTAGATTATACTTTAGTTAAATATGTAAAAAAGCCATCTAATTCAAAACCTGGAATGGTAACATACACTCATGAAAAAACAATAATTGTAAAATATTAAAACTCGTCTGAATTAATAATTGATTGCATTTTTATTTAATTTATTGTATAATAGAATATAAGCTATATATTAGCTAAATTTAATAAGGAGTGTTTGAAATGAAAAAGCGGTTTGATCTGACAGTGGAGACTTCTCATGATTGGTGTTCCTTGGACAATTGGAGAATTGTTTTTCAGATTCCCACAAATTTCACTTACTCAACAGAGGAATATGAAGACATCGTTATTCCTTTTGAATTGCAAAATTTGATGGATGACATGTTCGATATTATTCGCTGTAAGAAGGATGTAAGCGACGACTATATGGCATCTTATGACCATATATTGGAATTTCTAAAAACTGCAATGCAAAAAGTTCGGCTAAAATGTCCCGAGAAACTGATTTCATTCAAAGATGGTAGGTTCAGCATATTGTTTGCATTTAGGACTCCATCCGCAAAGGACTACCAAATCTTTGAACAACTCTGTTCAGAAACTGAGTTTGCTCATCTCAATTCGAAATGAAATTCAAACATTTTCTGTCAGTAGACATTATAATATGTTGCTGATAAGCTAAGATCTTAAGATCTCAAAAAAACCAACTCATATGAGTTGGTTTTTTTGTAACAATAACCTTTATTGAGTAAAGCTATTGCGGAGATTTAGTCGCCTTTCAGGCTCCAAATGAACAAAATCTTTATCGCTGCACAATTTTATCAAAGCTCCATAAGCATTCAATGATTTCATCTGTCCAGTATAATACAAACTGTATCTCCCATCCCTTATATATATTAGTTTTTCCTTCAAAGGGATTATGGTAAATAACTCTCTCAAAAATTCCACTACATTCTTATATTTTCCCGGGAAATCAGATTCGACCCGAAAAGAAGCATCATGAATTACGTGTAGCAAATGATTGACTTTGGCCCGCACTTGTTCCCTCTTTAATCTCTCTTCACGAGAAATCGTAAAACTGTCCTTGTAAGAATAATCTGTAGGAATAATTACACTGATCACCCATCGATTAAATGTTAGATTGCTGCAACGATACGGTATAATCTCTACCTTCCGATTCTCCATTTTCCTGAATCCTCCTTTTTGTATTTGCTAATACATAGCATATATTTCATTATACACCCAACAAAGAAATAATGCAACTATAGAATAGTTGCACTTTTCCTTTACTAATTACAGTTTTATTGTATTTTTCTACATTGCTTCTTCATATAATCTAATAAAATCTTCCCTTGTAACTTCTCTTGGATTTCCTGGCTTACATGGATCTTCCATGGCTTTATCTGCAAGCATTGGTATATCCTCCATTTTTCCTCCAACATCAGCAACGGTTTGAGTTATACCAACTTTTTCTGATAAATCTTTTATCTTCTCACAAAAAGTTTTAATAACTTCTTCTTTTGTAAATTTGCTAGCATCTGTATGGAAAGCCTGAGTTAATATTTCTCTATACTCCTCATAACTTGTTTCTCCATTAAATTTCATAACTGTTGGAAGAAGTATAGCATTTGCTAAACCATGAGGTGTATCATATACAGCTCCTAATTGGTGTGCCATTGAATGAACTATTCCAAGTCCAACATTTGAAAATGCCATACCTGCTATATATTGTCCAAGTCCCATGTTATTTATAGCCTCTTGGTCTTTTTCATTTACTGCTTTTTCCAAATTATCATATATTAATTGAATTGCCTTCATTGAAAACATTTGAGACATTGTATTTCTATTTTTTGTAATATATCCTTCTATCGCATGTGTCAAAGCGTCCATACCAGTAGATGAAGCAATAGATTTAGGCATTGAAGCCATAAGTTCTGTATCCACAATTGCTATAATTGGTATATCATGTTCATCCACACATACCATTTTTATTTCTCTTTCTGGATCTGTAATAACATAATTTATAGTAACTTCTGCAGCTGTTCCAGCTGTTGTTGGAAGTGCTATAATAGGTAATCCTTTATTTTTTGTATTAGAAGCTCCATTTAGAGAAACAATATCGCTTCTGTCTGGATTTGTCATAACAATAGATATACCTTTTGCAGTATCTATACTAGAGCCACCACCTACAGCAACAATTACATCTGCACCAATTTCTTTACACATTTGGGTTCCTGCATTTACATTTGCTATTGGTGGATTTGGAAGTACATCATGATATACTCCATACTCAATTCCAGCTTCATCTAATATATCAGTTACTTTTTTACTCACACCTACTTCATAAAGTGATTTGTCAGTAACTACTAAAACTTTTTTAAATCCTCTA
>CAJFUM010000023.1 GCA_904420285.1 uncultured Clostridia bacterium
CTCAATTAAATTTAAAGATGAATTTATGAAAGTTCAAGAAAAACTTACATTAGATGGAAATATAGTTTTAACACCTAATTTTTTTAACAATATAAAAAAAGAGGATATAGACGAGAAAACTAAGAAAATGTTAGATGAAATGCATAAACAGAAAATAGACATGTCAGACGAAATTTATGTAATTAATATTGGAGGATATATTGGAGAAAGTACAAAATCAGAAATAGAATATGCTAAAGAAAAAGGTAAAAAGATATTGTATTTAGAAAATATTTGATAAGGTAAAAATTACTGTTGAAAGTATATACAATAAAGAGTAACTATAAAATTATGGATGATAAAATAATTAATAAAAAAATTATTGAAATTAGGGATATTAGAACTAGTATCTCTTTTTTTGTGCTCAAATAGTCTTAAATAAAATTAGTCAGCATAAAATTTAATAAAACAAAAATTGGATAAAAATTTGAAAAAGCTAAATTTTTCGATTCGATTTTGTCCTAGGAAAGGAATGAGATTAATTATGTCTAAAAGAAAAATACAAAAATTAACTACATGTCTTGCGATATTTATAACATGCGTATTCACGATATCAGTAATTAATTTAAATGAAAATCAAACAGAGAATACAGTAACAACAAATTCTGGAAATATATTAAGTGATAAGAAAATAGAATGGGGGATAAAAAGAGGAAAAAATCATGAGCAACCAGACTTAGGAAGTGAAAATAAAAAAATAATAGATAAATATGAAGGCATTAGTATGGGAAATAGTGAAAAACCATATATATATTTAACATTTGATTGCGGTTATGAAGCAGGGTATACAGAAAAAATATTAGAAGTATTAAAACAAAATGAAGTTAAAGCTACCTTTTTTATTACAGGTCATTATTTAAATTCTAAACCAGATTTAGTAAAAAGAATGATAGATGAAGGACATATAATAGGAAATCATACTGCAGACCATATATGTATGCCAGAATCTACAAATGAAGAAATAAAAGAAGATGTTATGGAATTACATGCAGCATTATATGACAAATTTGGATATGAGATGAAATATATTCGTCCTCCAAAAGGTGAATATAGTGAAAGAACAGTAGAATACACAAATACACTTGGGTATAAAACTGTAATGTGGTCTTTTGCATATGATGATTGGGATGAAAACAAACAAGGTAGAGAAGAATATGGAAAACAAAAAATAATCGAAAATGTGCACAATGGAGAAGTTATGTTATTACATAGTACTTCAAAAGATAATAGCAATATACTAGATTATTGTATAAAAGAAATAAAAAATATGGGGTATGAGTTTAAATCATTAGATGAATTTTTTAAATAACTCTATACAAGGAGGAGATATTATGAGAAAAAAAGCTAGAAAAATAGATGATATTTTAGAAATACCTGTAGAGCTTAGTACAAATAATCCCAAAGTTACTATTACAGGATTTGAAAGAGTCTTAATAGAAAATTATAGAGGAATATTAGAATACCAAGATTATTTTGTAAGAATAAATACATATATAGGAATAATAAATATAAATGGTTTTAATCTAAATTTAGAAGAAATGACTACAGATGATTTATTAGTAACTGGTAAAATAGAGAGTGTGGACTTTGAAGAAATAGCAGAAGATGAGGAGGAATAAATTTTGAAAACAAATAAAATAATGCAATATATATCTGGATATGTTGATATTATAATAGAAGGATATTATATAGAAAGATTTATAAATATTTGTACTAATAAAAATATTTTATTATGGAATTTAAAAAGAGAAAACTCAACTACTCTGCATGCAAGTATAGATATAAAAAACTTCAAAGAATTGAAGAAAATATGTAAAACAACCAAATGTAAAATTAAAATAAAAAACAAAAGAGGACTACCATTTGTAATAAAAAAATATAAAAAAAGAAAAGTATTTGTAGGATTATTACTAATACTTATTTTAATAATAATAGTTTTATCCAATTTTATATGGAATATTGAAGTTGAGGGAAATGTTAATATTCCAAAAGAAGATATACTAAATATTGCCAAAGAAGAGGGACTAGAAATAGGAAAGTTTAAAGGAAATATAGATAATAAAGAAGTAATAAATAAAATAAGATTAGAAAGAGACGATATAGCTTGGGTAGGAGTTGATATAAAAGGAACAAATGCAATAATAAAAATAGTTGAAGCTGATAAAAAACCAGAAATAGTAAATGAAGAAGAGTATTGCAATATAGTTGCAGATAAAGATGCTATTATTACAAAAGTAAGTGCACAAAATGGTACACCCCTAGTAAAAAAAGGAGATGTTGTAAAAAAGGGAGATATAATAGTTGCAGGATGGTTTGAAGGAAAATATACAGGAAATAGATATGTGCATGCACAAGCTGATATTACAGCAAAAGTATGGTATACAAATACTCAAAAAGTAGAATTGCAAGAAATCCAAAAACAATATACAGAAAATAGTGAAACTAAATATTCCGTAAAGATAAATAATTTTGAAATAAATTTTTCTAAAAGTCTTCCAAAATTTGAAAAATATGATACAATAGAAGAGAATAAAAAATTAAAACTATTTTCAGATTTCTATTTACCTTTTGAATTAGTAGAACATAAATATAATGAATATAAAGAAATAGTTGTTATACATAGTATAGAAGAGGCAAAACAAATAGGAATAGATAGAGCAGCTGAAGAACTAAAAGAAACATTAAAAGATAAAAAGGTATTAGATAAGCAAGTTAATGTAAAATCAGAAAGTAATTATATTGAAGTGCAAGTGACATATGAAGTAGAAGAGAATATTGGAATAGAAGAAAAAATAGTTTTTTAGGTAAAAATATAAACACGAATGAAGAGAAAGACATCTGGTAAAATGTCAAGATAAAATTTAAAAATTTTTTTAATTTTTTGTACATTGATAATATAAAAAGAGCATACTTA
>CAJFUM010000024.1 GCA_904420285.1 uncultured Clostridia bacterium
AGAAAAAATTTTATTCTTATGATAAAATATCATAAGAATAAATTTAAAAAATCATTTTTGTGGGTTTAAGAGGTTTACTCAGAGGAGGATCGATATTTAAAACAGATAAAGAAAGATAAAGAAAATATGAATTTACAAATTTAATTATTTGAAAGATAGGTGAAAATATAAATGTTGAAAGACCAAAATAATAATAATTATATAAAAAATGAAAATCCATATAGAAAATACAAAAACTTTGTAAATAATGATGCTATAAAGCTGTTTTTACAATTATCGCATTTAAAAAATTTGTACAGACAAGGGTGGATTACAAAATTATTAGGAATGGAATATAAAGATAAAGTTGAAACAGTTCTATGTTAGCTATGTCAATTATTGAAAAATATAATTTAAATTATAATATGGAAAAATGTATAAAATTAGCTTTAATTCATGAGCTGGGAGAAATATATGCAGGAGATTATACTACCAATAGTATATCAAAAGTAAAAAAACATATTTTAGAAAAAGAAGCAGTTGAAAAATTGTTAGAAGGTATTAAATTTAAAAACGATTTTATAGAATTATGGAATGAATATGAGAATGTAGAATCTAAAGAAGCAAAGTATATAAAACAAATAGATAAATTAGAATGCATAATGCAAGCAGTTTGTTATGGATTAGATGCTAAATATATTAATGGAGATGAAAAAATAAATATTCCATGTTTATTAGAAATATTAGAAGAAATTAAAGAAATATCAAAAAATAATGAAATTCCATTATGTAATAGGAACAATGTACCATAAGATAATTCCAGAACAAATAAAAAAATTTTAAAAGAATATTTACTAAGTGTTTAATTACAAAAAGTGATAAAAGCTTAAATATTCAAAGATAAAGTGATTATTAAATTTAAATAATAAATCATATCAAATATAAACAGCTAAAAAGAAAGGAGATGTGAAAATAATTGGAAGATAATTTAATAGAAGATAATAAAATTATAATGTATAAAACAGATGACGGACAGATAGAAATCGAAGTACAATTTGAGGATGAAAATGTATGGATTTCACAAAAATCAATGGCAAAACTATTTGATACAACAAAGCAAAATATAAGTTTACATATAAAAAATATATTTAACGAGCATGAATTAGAAGAAAATTCAGTTGTCAAGGAAAACTTGACAACTGCTATAGATGGAAAAAAATACAAGACAAAAGTATATAACTTAGATTTAATTATATCT
The DNA here is from genome assembly GCA_904420285.1 of uncultured Clostridia bacterium. Taxonomy (GTDB): domain Bacteria; phylum Bacillota; class Clostridia; order TANB77; family CAG-508; genus CALXVA01. Next base: position 1,238 of record CAJFUM010000024.1, read on the forward strand.
GTTGGATATCGTGTAAAATCAATTCGAGGTACTCAGTTTAGGATTTGGGCAAATAAATTAATAAAAAATTATTTAATTAAAGGATATAATCTAGATGAAAATAGGTTTAAAAACAATGGCAGCGGAACTTATTTTGAAGAATTATTAGAAAAAATAAGAGATATACGTTCTTCTGAAAAAGTTTTTTGGAGAAAAATATTAGATATTTATGCAACAAGCGTAGATTATGATGCTAAAGATGAAAGAACAAAAAAATTTTTTAAAACAGTTCAAAACAAAATGCACTATGCTGTTCATGGAAATACAGCAGCAGAGGTTATATTTAATAGAGTTGATAGCAAAAAGGAAAATATTGGATTAACAAATTTTAAAGGAAGTATACCAACAAAAACAGAAACAGAAATTGCAAAGAATTATTTATCAGAAAAAGAATTAGATATGTTAAACAGAATGGTATCTGCATATTTAGATGTAGCTGAAATTAATGCACTAAATATGCATGCTATGACAATGAAAGATTGGATAAAAGAATTAGATGGATTTTTAACTATGACTCATAAAGATATCCTAAATAGAGCAGGAACTATCTCACATGAAAAAGCATTAGAAAAAGCACATCAGGAATATGATAAATATATGAAAACTCATTTAACACAAGCAGAGAAAGATTATCTAGAAATTATGGGAGAAGATATTAAAAAATTAAAGTGATAATGGGAAGGTATATATTTTTAACAAAAAAATGAGTAATCTCTTATAACTATAAGAAAATGTTAATTATTTAAGTATTAACAAATCAACCACTTTGGCAAATTGAAATAGATGTTAAAAGCTTTATTATCATGTATTTAGATTAGTAGTGATAGAGTACACAATTATGGGGGGTTAAATAGGACAAGTCCAGAGAAAGATAGATATTTTAAACAGATAAAGAAAGTATATAATATTTCATTCTATGTAATATTGGATAAAAGGTAGGAAAGTAAAATTGAATAAACGTACAATTTTTATTTTAATTTTCATTTTAATTATAATAATTAGTATAGCAATATTAGTTCTTTATAAAAGCTATAGTATTATTTTTCAACAAACATTTTATTATAGTATGGGAAGTGTAACTTTAAAAATTTACAATAATGGAAACGTTTATGAAGATAAAGAGATAGAAGAAACTTACCATAAACCAAATTTTAAGAAAATAAAAAAATTGAGTAAATCTGAAATGGAGGACTTAAAGCAAAATCTAAATAAAAGTGGGGACGATCTAAAAAAATATATAACTGAACTTATATATGGGGATGAAAATTATGATTTAACTCCAAGTTTTGATTTGAGATTATAAAGTTAATGGTAATAATTGAGAATGAAAAAAATATTTAAAACAGGTTTATCTATAATGAGAGGAATGATAGAAAGTATGGAAAAATTTATATTAGTATCCAAAATTAATAAAGAAAACAAAGTGGATTTAGAATATCTTTATAATTTTTTAAAAGAAGAAAATATTAAATACAAAGAAAAAATAGAAGAAGAATGGGTAGGCATAAAACAACCTAAATACGAGCAAAATATTGCAATATATGTTAGTGAAAATGATGAAGAAAAAGTAAGAAAATTCTTAAACGATTTAGATAATGCAATAATGCAAAATGATGAATATAATGAGCTAAAAGAATATACAAATGATGAAAATGCAGAAGATGAAAAAGAACTAAGAAGATATCAAAAAAGACAAAAAAGATTGATCAGGATTATGGTATCAACATTATTTATTATTGTAGTATTTTGTTTTGTCATTACAATTATAAAGGGATTGAATTAATTAAAAGAGGATGAAAATGAAAAATAAATTATTGAAAATAAGTTTTATATTATTAAGTATTTTACTTGTAGTACCATCATTTATATATATTATAAGCAACAGAACTTTAGTAAATTTTGATATATATTTTAATTTCTTTTTAAATGAAAATGCTAATAAAATTATAGCGACAATTACATTTTTAATATTGTTTTTAATTCTATTTGTAATATATATTCTAATAATTAAGAAAAATGTACTGAAAAATATTAAGCAAGTTTTAATATTTGTAAGTATAATAAGTATTATCTTTATATTTATGCTACCATGGACATCATCAGATGTATTTTATTACATGGGGGTAGGCGAATTAGATGGAATATACGGACAAAATCCTTATTATATAACAATGAGAGACTTCTATTATGCTAATCAAGATAAGATAAATGATGAAATATTAGAAAAAGGTGCAACAAATGCTTGGAGCGATACTACAGTAGTATATGGACCAGTCTCACAAATTATTTTTAAAATATGTTCAATTCTATCCTTTAAAAGCGTAGATATTGCAATAATTATATTTAAATTATTAAACTTATTAATACATATTTTATGTTGTTATTTAATATATAAAATTACAAATAAAAGAATATTCGCTATAATATATGGATTAAATCCATTCATTTTAATGGAATTTATAGGCAATGTACATAATGATATTATAATGGTGTTTGTAATATTATTGTCATTATATTTTTTATTAAAAAAGAAAAATTTAGCTCTAAGTGTTATATTCTTAGCAATTGCTACTGGAATAAAATATTTTTCAATATTATTGCTACCATTAATAATTATATATCATGTTAAGCAAGAGAAAAAAATATCAACAAGGATATTGAAATGTATACTATATGGATTATTATTTATAATAGTTTTAGGATTGATATATGCTATTTATTATAGAGATATAGAAATATTAAAGAGTATGTTTGCACAAACGAATAAATATTCTAGATCTATTTATTCTGTAATGTATCAAATTAATCCTGCAATAATAAAAATAGTAAAAACTGCTTTATATACTTTATTTATTTTATATTATTTAAAATTCTGTATTGATTTATTAACAGATAAAAATATAAAATTCAATTATTATATAAGAAGATATAATAGAGTAATAATATTGTTTAGTTTTCTATTAGGTACTTTCCAAATATGGTATATTTCGTGGCTATTTGCTACCTTTATGTGGCAAAGACCTAATATGATAAAAAATATAGTAGGAATAACCTTAATAGCAGAACTAGCTACTAGTATTTATATGTTTACATCCGAAAGTTATATATATGACAAATATTTTATTGAGACTGTAATAGTGTTACTTTTAGTATGGCAGATATTTACAAATAAAAGGTTGAAAAATAATTCAAAACTTAATTCTTTTCCAACCAGATTTGCACACTAAGAAAGGAATGTGATAAAAAATGGCAAGATTAGTTTTAATTGATGGAAATAGTATATTAAATAGAGCTTTTTATGGAATTATGGGAAGTAAAATGCTTACTACTACAGATGGAAAATATACTAATGCAGTATATGGCTTTTTGGCAATAATGTTTAAGGTTGTGGATGATTTACAACCAGAATATATGGCTGTAGCATTTGATTTAAAAGCTCCTACAGAAAGGCATAAACTATATGAAGGATATAAAGCTACTAGAAAAGGAATGCCAAATGAACTTGCAGAACAAATGCCTATTGTTAAAGAAATTTTAAATTTAATGCATATTACTATTATAGAAAAAGAAGGTTATGAAGCAGATGATATATTAGGAACATTATCTAAAATGGCTGAAAAAGAAGGTTTAGATGTTACTATAGTTTCTGGAGATAGAGATACATTTCAATTAGCAACAAAGAAAATAAATATAAGAATTCCACATACAAAAGTAGGAAAAACAGAAATTGATACATTTCGGAGAAGCGGAAATAATAGAAAAATATGGTGTTAAACCTAAAGAATTAATTGAAGTAAAAGGCCTTATGGGTGATACATCAGATAATATACCAGGTGTTCCAGGTGTTGGAGAAAAAACGGCATTAGATCTTATTAAAAAGTATAAAACAATAGATAAACTATATCAATCTATTGAAAATAACCAAGATGATCTAAAAGAAAAATTAAAGGAAAAATTAATAGTTAATAAAGATTTAGCATTATTATCTAAAACACTTGGTACAATAAATATCAAAGTACCACTAACCAATAAAATAGAAGAATTAAAATTAAAAGAATGGGATAGTGAAAAGGTATTTGAAAAATTTAAAGAGTTAAATTTTAATAGATTTATAGATAGATTTAATTTACAAACAGAGCAAAAAGAAAAAGATATATCAGACTTAGTTACTATAGAAGAAGTACGTGATATAAAAAAGATTGTGGATAAAATAAATAAAAAACAAGAATTTATATATATATTGGAAACAGTAAAATTAGAAGATACAAATAAAATAATAAAGAAAAAAATAAAAGGTATAGGAATATATTTAGAAGAAGAAAACAAATCTTATTATGCAAAATTAGAAGAAAATGATTTAATTAAATATTTTAAAGATATATTGGAAAATGAGAATATAAAAAAATATGGTTCAAATCTTTCAGAAGATTATGTTATTTTTAAAGAATTAGGAATAAATGCAAATAATATATATTATGATGTTCAAATTGCAGCATATGATTTAAACCCTACAAACAACAATTCAACAATTGAAAATATAGCAAACCAATATCTTAATATTGATGTAAGTGAATTTTTAAGTAAGTATGAGGATGAAAAAACATCAAAAAATAAGCAATTAAATTTGTTTCAAGAAGAAAATAATGAAAATAGTAAATATATTTATGGATTTAAAGCTTATTTAATAAAACAAATATTTAATAAAACAATAAAAGAATTAGAAAAAGATAATTCACTAGAATTATTCAATCAAATTGAAATGCCACTAGTAAAAGTATTGGGAGATATGCAGTATAATGGAATGTATGTGGATAAAGAAGAACTAACTAATTTTGGAAATGATCTAAAAAGTCAAATTGAAGATTTAAAAAAAGAAATATATGACCTTTGTGGAGAAGAGTTTAATATAAATTCTACACAACAACTAGGAGTAGTACTTTTTGAAAAACTAAAATTGCCTGTATATAAGAAAACAAAAAATGGATATTCTACAGATGTAGATATACTAGAAAAATTAAAGCCAGAACATCCAGTAATAGAAAAAATATTAGAATACAGAAGTTTAATGAAATTAAATTCAACATATGTAGAAGGTTTAATACCATACATTAATGAAAAAACTAAAAGAATACATTCATATTTTCACCAAACTATAACTGCTACTGGTAGAATTAGTAGTACAGAACCTAATTTGCAAAATATTCCAACAAGATATGAATTAGGAAAAAAGTTGCGTAAAGTTTTTAAACCAGCTGAAAATAATATATTTATAGATGCAGATTATTCACAAATAGAACTTAGAGTGTTAGCTCATATATCTGGAGATAGAAATATGGTTAAAGCATTTAAAAATGATGAAGACATTCATAGACAAGCAGCATCTAAAGTATTTGAAATTCCAATGGAAGAAGTAACAAAAGAACAAAGATCTTCTGCTAAAGCGGTTAATTTTGGAATAGTTTATGGAATAAGTGATTTTGGACTTTCAGAACAATTAGGTATAAGCAAAAAGCAAGCAAAGGGGTATATTGATCAGTACTTAGAAAAGTATAGTGGAATAAAAAAATTTATGGATAGAATAGTAGAAGAAGCAAAAGACAAAGGTTATGTGGAAACATTATTCCATCGAAGAAGATATATTCCAGAACTTAAGTCAAATAACTATATGGTTAGACAATTTGGAGCAAGAGCAGCAATGAATACTCCAATACAAGGCACAGCTGCAGATATAATGAAAATAGCAATGATAAATGTATACAACAGGATAAAAAAAGAAAATTTAGATGCAAAAATAGTATTGCAAGTTCATGATGAACTTATTATAGAATGTAATAAAAATATCGCAGAAAATGTAAAAAATATTTTAAAAGAAGAAATGGAATCTGCAATGAAATTGAAGGTACCATTGAAAGTAGAAATATCAGAAGCGGAAAACTGGTATAAAGCTAAATAGAGAGCAGAAGGAGAATGCTAATGACAAAAAAGATGATAATATTATTAATAGTATTTATTATTCTATTAATAATGTGCTTAATATTGTTTAAAATTATAAGAGTGCAAGATATAATATTAAAAGCAATTTATCAAACAAAATACTCAGAGTTTGTAGAAGAATATGCAGAAGAAAACAATCTTGATAAATATTTAGTATATGCAATAATAAAAGCAGAGAGCAATTTCAATCCAGAAGTTACATCTAGTAGTAATGCTAAAGGATTGATGCAATTAATGGAAGAAACAGCAGTAGAAAGATCAAATGTAATATATGAAGAAACAATAGAATCCCAAGATTTATATGATCCAGAAACAAATATAAAATTAGGAACATCATATTTTTCATATCTTTTAGGATTATATGATCAAAATATAGTTTTAGCTATAACAGCATATAATGCTGGACTTGGAAATGTACAACAATGGATAAAAGATGGAATAATTAGACCAGATGGATCAGATATAGAAAATATACCATACAAAGAAACAGAAAATTATGTGAGAAAAATATTAAAAAGTTACCAAATGTATTTGAAAATCTATTCTAAATAAAACAAGAAATATTACAATAATATTACAGAAATATGACATTTGTGTAACATTATTGAAAATCCAAATAAAGTATCATATAATAGGGGTAGTAGTGAATGACAAAAGAATAAACCTTATAAGGGGGAACTAAAATGGGTGTAGAGACATTTGCAGATTATATCTTATCTGAAAAAGATTGGATAAGAAAAATGGAAATTGTATATTATTTGCAAAAAAGAACTGGAATATTTTATGATAATTCAGTTGTATTTAAAACTCTACTTACTAAATTATTTATTGATAGAGTAGAACTAGATATAGATAAAAACGAAGTCATTACTGCAAGCTTATTATGGAGTTGTAAAAAAGAATTAACTTCAAAAGATTTTTCAAAAATACAATCATATGCCAAAGAGGGAGCAGAATTCTTATCTAAACTTGGATTTAGTGATAGATTTTGTAGAATTTGTGAAGGTGCAAATAGATATAGTGGATTATTGCCAAGAGAAAAAGAAAGTGATATTTTGGAACTTACAGATCAATTTGGAGGCATGTTATTAGATAGACCAGAAAGAATTGCTTTTAAGCCAGATGAAGCATTGGTATTATTGGAGTATAGAAATTTAAAAGATAAAAATAATAGATATTTAGAAATCTTTAAAAATTTTATTAATAATATGGAGGAAATAAAGATATGAGTGGTCTTGGTGGAAGTATAACTGTTTGTTCTAAAACATTTAATGATTTAAATTCTAGTACTATAGAAGGAATGAAAGCTGCAAGCTTTTTAGATACTCAAATAAAGCAAGCAGAGAGGACAAAATTAGAAGGTAAAAAAGATAAAGAAGTAGACAAGATAGGCAATGATGATTTAGCAGGTATTGTAGGAAAAATTGAGGAAGAAATGAACAGGTAAATATTTTTAAACAAAAGATTGGAAAATTTAATTGTACCAGTCTTTTGTTTTGATTTTTGAAAAAATACATTAAAGTTTCTTATGCAATCATTATTTAATGTATTTAATAATACAGATTATAAAGATAAAAAATTGATTGTAAATATATATAATAAGGAAGAAAAAATGAACGAAATATTTGTAGATTTACATGTACATATAGGAAGAAGCGAAAATGGAAAACCAATAAAAATAACAGCAGCAAAATCACTTAATTTTGCTAATATTGCAAAAGAATGTGCTGACAGAAAAGGAATAAATGTTGTAGGAATAATAGATTGTGCATCACCTTATGTAATAGAAGATATAGAAAATTTTCTAAAAACAGGAGAAGCTTACGAAATAGCAGATGGAGGTATAATATATAAAGATAAGGTTTGTATAATTTTAGGAAGTGAAATAGAAACATCAGAAATAAATGATGAAGGAAAAACTGGAAGTGCACATAATCTTTGCTATTTTCCAAGTTTGAAAGATATTAAAGCATTTTCTAAAGAAATGTCAAAACATATACATAATATAACATTAAGCTCACAAAGGGCTGATATTTCAGCATATGACTTAGTAGATATAGTAGAAAGATATAATGGAGTATTAATTCCAGCACATGCATTTACACCACACAAAAGCTTTTATGGAAATTGTACAGATAGATTAAGTAAAATTTTTAAAGATAGATTTGATAAAATATTTGCAATAGAACTAGGTTTAAGTTCAGATACATATTTAGCAGATGAAATTTCTGAATTAGAAACACGCACTTTTGTAACAAATTCAGATGCTCACTCGCTTCCTAAAATAGCAAGAGAGTATAATAAAATGTTATTAGAAGATATTAGTTTTAAAGAAGTTCTAATGGCTTTAAAAAACGAAAATGGAAGAAAAATTTTAGCAAATTATGGATTAGATCCAAAACTTGGAAAATACCATCGCACTTTTTGCGAAAAATGCGGAATTCCATTAGAAGGACAAGCACCTATAACTAAATGTCCTAATTGTGATAGTAGTAAAATTACAATGGGAGTGTTTGATAGAATAGAAATGATTAAAGATAAAGAAAAAACTGTTAGTCCAAAATTTAGACCACCATATGTTTATCAAATACCACTAACTTTTATGCCTGGTATAGGAGGAAAAACTATAGATAAATTATTAAATACATTTGAAACAGAAATGAATATATTACACAAACTTTCAGAAGATGATATAGAAGCTATAGTCGGAAAAAAAATTGCTAAAAATATTATAGATGCAAGAAATGGAAATGTTAAGATACAAGCTGGTGGTGGCGGAGTTTATGGAAAATTAACAGCTAGTTAAAAAAGTTTAATAGTTCTAAATCTCATTTTATTGAATAGACATTATGTATAAATAAATTATTAGAATTTTGAAATACATAATCGGAAGGATTGAAATAAAATGAGAGAAACGACACATCGAAGAAAAAAATCGAATATTAAAGATATAATCCTAAATAATATTTATGATAATTTAAAATCTTATATTATTGTTATAACAATATTTATTATAGGTATTATTTTAGGAGTTATATTTATAAATAATATTACTGAGAGTCAAACAACAGAGATTGGAAATTACATAAATAATTTTATAAATGCATTAAAACAAGATTATAGAATTGATAAAGGAGAACTTTTAAAAAGCTCTTTATGGGATAATTTATTTTTAATTGTCAGTATGTGGTTTATAGGGTCTACTGTTATAGGAATACCAATAGTATTTGGAATTGTATTATTTAGAGGATTTTGTATAGGGTATACTATTTCAGCTATAATAGGAGTATTGGGAGTACAAAAAGGAATTATTTTCTTATTATCAACTATTTTTATACAAAATTTATTATTTATTCCAGTAATAATTTGCATGACAGTTAGCTGTATAAAATTATATAAATCTATAATGAAAGATAAAAGAAGAGAAAACATTAAATTAGAAATTATAAGACACACACTAATTTCAATTATTCTATTAATTATACTAATAATTTCATCTTTAATAGAGGTCTATATATCAACTAATTTACTAATGCTATGTATTAATTTTTTATAAAAAATTTGTAAAATGTATTTACAATCTTACTAAAATTATGATATAACATATATAATGTTTATGTAAATTATAAATTGGATATTATTAAAAAGGGGTAATGACGAAAATGGAAAAACAGATTAAACAATTTTTAGATTTTTTACAAAATGAAAAAAGAGTATCAAATAATACACTACAATCATATAGTAGAGATATTCACCAATATGAAAATTACTTAAGTCAAAACCATATTAATTATGTAAAAGTAGATAATAAAAAAATAAATGAGTATTTAAAACATTTACAAGATTTAAAGAAAAAAACTTCAACAATATCAAGAAATTTAGCTTCTATTAGATCTTTTTATCAATATCTAATCAGAATAAAAAAAATTAAACATGATCCTACAGAAAATATTCAATCACCTAAAGTTGAAAAAAGAGTACCAAGTGTATTAACATCAGAAGAAGTGGAAAAATTATTAAGTCAACCTAAAGATGTAGATTTAAAAGGTACTAGAGATAAAGCAATGTTGGAAGTAGCATATGCTACAGGAATGAGAGTAACAGAAATTATTTCATTAAATATAGAAGATGTAAACTTAGAAGAAGGATTTATTTATTGTAGAGCAGCTAATAAACAAAGAAGCATACCATTAGGATCAATTTCAATAGCTGCATTAAGAGAGTACATATTAGATGCAAGACCAATAATGATTAAAGATGAAAATGAAAAATCCCTTTTTGTAAATGTAAATGGAAAAAGATTAACAAGACAAGGATTCTGGAAAATTGTAAAATTCTATAAAGAGCAAGCTCATATAGACAAAGACATTACACCACATATATTAAGACATTCATTTGCTACTCATTTGCTACAAAATGGAGCAGATTTAAAAGCAATTCAAACAATGCTAGGACATTCAGATATTTCATCAACACAAGTATATACTCAATTCCAAGATGCAGGACTTAGAGATATATACAGAAGAACTCATCCTAGAGCTTAGAATAATGTATGTTATATAACAATAAAAAAGTAGACTTTATGTCTACTTTTATTTGCTATTATAGAAAAATTTCGAAATTAAAAAATATAATAACAAGTATTTAAAATTTAACACTAAAATACTTGACATAAGGGCGTAATAAATATAAAATATATATGTAGGAAAAATATCTTTTATTGTTGGAAAGATATATTTATTGTACATTGAAAACTAAATATAAGAAAGAGGTGTAATGTGATTATGGATATAATAATCAATATCGCCATTTTTCTAATCACAGCAGTTGTGTTTACTTTTGTTGGAGTTATAGTAAGAAAAAAAATTGCTGAATCTAAATTAAAAACAGCAGAAAATGAAGCTAACCGTATAATCGAAATGGCTAAAATAGAAGCTGAAAATAATAAAAAAGAAGAAATATTCAAAGCTAAAGAAGAAATTTTAAATGCAAGAAAAGATTTAGATAATGAGATTAGAGAAAGAAGAGGCGAAGTACAACAACAAGAAAGAAGATTAGTCCAAAAAGAAGAAAACTTGGAAAGAAAACTAGAAAATATTGACAAAAAGGAAAAAGATTTGTTACATAAGGAAGATGAAATTGAAGCACAAAAAGCAGAATTAAAAGAAATATCAGATAAGCAAATGAGTGAACTTCAAAGGATTTCCGGTTTATCTTCAGAAGAAGCTAAAAAGAAATTACTTTCTGAACTAGAAAAAACAATGACAGCAGAAAAAGCGGCCTTAATACGTGAAGTAGAAAATAAAGCAAAAGAAGATGCAATAAAAAATGCTAAAGAAATAGTAGGATATGCTATTCAAAAATGTGCAGCAGATCATACATCTGAAACTACTGTATCTATAGTATCTCTTCCAAATGATGATATGAAAGGAAGAATAATTGGTAGAGAAGGTAGAAATATAAAAGCTTTAGAAACACTTACTGGAATAGATTTAATAATAGATGATACTCCAGAAGCTGTTGTAATATCTGGGTTTGACCCATTAAGAAGAGAAGTAGCAAAAATTGCATTGGAAAAATTAATTGAAGATGGTAGAATACATCCAGCAAAAATTGAAGAAATGGTAGAAAAGGCAAAAGAAGAAGTAGAAAATACAATAAAAGAAGAAGGCGAAAGAGCTGTATTGGAAACAGGAGTAATTGGATTGCATCCAGATTTAATAAAACTAATTGGAAAATTAAAATATAGAACAAGTTATGGACAAAATGTTCTAAACCATTCAATAGAAGTATCGAATTTAGCTAGAATTATGGCAGAAGAACTAGATTTAGATCCAAAACTTGCAAGACGTGCTGGATTGTTACATGATATTGGAAAAGCATTAGATCATGACATGGAAGGAACTCATGTTGAAATAGGAGTAGAAATACTAAGAAAATATAAAGAAAACGAAAAAGTTATAAATGCAGTACAAGCACATCATGGAGATGTAGAGCCTCAAACAATAGAAGCTATATTGATACAAGCTGCAGATGCAATATCAGCATCTAGACCAGGAGCAAGACGTGAGACATTAGAGAACTATATTAAAAGATTAGAAACATTAGAAAATATAGCTGACTCATTTGATGGAGTAGAAAAATCTTTTGCAATACAAGCTGGTAGAGAAGTTAGAATAATAGTTAAACCAGAAAAAATAACAGATGATCAAATGGTTATAATGGCAAGAGATATAGCAAAAAGAGTTGAGGATGAAATGGAATATCCAGGACAAATAAAAGTTAATTTAGTAAGAGAAACTAGAGTTGTAGATTATGCTAAATAATATAAAAAAAGTCATTATGAATTTTAAATTCATAATGGCTTTTTTCTTGTGTTTTTACTTTACTTTTTCTATTATTATAATTATAATATTTAATGTAAAAAGATTATAAAACGAGAGGGATAAGGTTGAAAAATAATTACAATTTTGACGTTGTCAAACTTCATTTAAAATTTAATCAACGTACACAAAGTACGCCTCATAAATTTTAAATTTGTTTTCCTAGTCAAAATTTAATTCTTTTCCAACCAGATTTGCACCTTAGGAAGGAATGTGATGAATTATGAAAGTTGTAATTGTTGGAGGAGTTGCTGGTGGAGCAACAACAGCTACAAGATTAAGAAGACTTAATGAAAAAGCAGAAATTATAATGTTTGAAAGAGGTGCTTTTGTATCTTTTGCTAATTGTGGCTTACCATATTATATAGGTGATGTAATAAAAGAAAAAGAAAACTTGTTATTACAAACACCAGAATCATTTAAAGCAAGATTTAATATAGATGTTAGAATTAAATCAGAAGTAATTAAAATAGATAGTGAAAATAAAAAAGTTGTAGTTAAAGATTTAAATACTAATACACAATATGAAGAAAAATATGATAAACTAGTACTTTCACCTGGAGCTGAACCAATAAATCCTTTTAAAGAAGTAAATTCAAATGCAATTTATACATTAAGAACAGTAGAAGATTCTGTAAAAATAAAAGATTATATTTATCAAAATAAGCCTAAAAGAGTTTGTATAATTGGAGGAGGGTATATAGGTGTAGAACTTGCAGAAAATGTTAAAGAATTAGGATTAGAAGAAATTACAATAATAGAAAAATCTTCTCATCTTATAGCTCCTTTAGATGAAGATATGGCAAATTTTGTGCATAATAAGCTTATAAAAAAAGGTATTAATATTATTTTAAATAATGGAGTTGAAAAAATAGAATATCTTACAGATGAGTTTAATATTAAATTATCTGAAGGTGAAATTTATTCAGATTTAATAATATTATGCATTGGAGTAAAACCAGAAACTAAATTAGCAATAGATGCTGGTATAGAAGTTAATAGCAAAAATTCTATAATAGTAAATGAATACATGCAAACTAATAAAAAAGATATTTATGCATTAGGTGATGCTGTACAAGTTACAAATTTTGTTACTAAAGAACCTGCATATATCCCACTTGCTGGACCAGCTAACAAACAAGCAAGAGTAGTAGCTAATAATATTTGTGGTTTAAAAGGAAAGTATGATGGTACATTAGGAAGCAGTATTTTAAAAATCTTTGAATATACATTAGCAATGTGTGGTATAAATGAAAGTACTTGTAAATTAAAAAATATACCATACAAAAAAATGATTATAACACCATATTCTCATGCAACATATTATCCAGGGGCAACACAAATGACTATTAAAGCAATATATAAACCAGAAACTGGAGAGATAATTGGAGCACAAATATGGGGAAAAGCTGGAGTAGATAAAATTGCAGATATATTAGCAACAGCGATAAGAATGAACATGACAGCTGAAGATTTATCTAATTTAGAATTATGTTATGCTCCTCCATTTTCATCTGCTAAAAGTCAAATAAATATATTAGGCAATGCAATTGAAAATGAAATTGATGGACTAGTATCTAATATATATATTGAAGATGTTAAAGAAAAAATAGAAAATAATACAGCAATAATTTTAGATGTAAGAACTGATGAAGAATATAAAAATGGGCATGTTGCAAATTGTATTCATATTCCATTGGATGAATTAAGAGAAAATATAGGAAAATTAAATATAGACTCAGAAATATATGTACATTGTCATACTGGGCTTAGAAGTTATATAGCATGTAGGATATTATCTCAAAATGGATTTAATGTAAAAAATATTATTGGTGGAGATTATATGATGAAAATTAATGGTATAAAATTCGAAAAATAAGAAAATATAACATTAGTAAAATATAGAAAGGGAAAATATTATGACAGAAAAAGAAAAAAGGGATAATGGGCAAATATATAATCCAAACCATGATGAAGAATTAAAGAAAGAAATGCTAAAAACAAAAGATTTGTGTTTCGAGTATAATAACCTAAGACCAATTGAAGTAGAAAAAAGAAATGAATTAATTAAAAAGATAATAGGAAAAATAGGAGAAAACTTTTTAATTGAACAATCTTTTATTTGTGATTATGGATATAATATTGAAATAGGAGATAATTTTTATTCTAATCATAATTTAACAATACTAGATGCTGCAAAAGTAAAAATAGGTGATAATGTATTTATTGCACCTAATTGTGGAATATATACTGCTTCACATCCTATTGATATAATAGAAAGAAATAAAGGATTAGAATATGCAAGCCCTGTTACAATAGGAAATAATGTATGGATAGGTGGAAATGTTACTATACTTCCAGGTGTTACTATAGGAGATAATGTAACAATAGGAGCTGGCAGTGTGGTAACCAAAAGTATACCAGCAGGTGTAATTGCATATGGAAATCCATGTAGAATTGCAAAGAAAATATAAGTATGTTGTAAATAGGAAGGGAATAAAATGAATGATTTAACATTAGTATTAGAAGGAGGAGCATTAAGAGGAGTATATACTGCAGGGGTATTAGATGTATTAATGAAGTATAATATAGAAGCAAATTATGTACTAGGAGTTTCTGCTGGTGCTTTAAATGGAATGAATTATATATCTAAACAACCTAAAAGAAGTATGCAAATAAATGTAGACTATTGTGATAATCCAAGATATATAGGATATAAAGCTTTAAGAAAAGAAAGAGGATTAATAGGATATAACTATTTGTTTAATGAAATATCTACTAAAGAAAATCCATTTGATTTAGAAACTTTTAAAAGTTCAAAGCAAAAATTTATTTCTGTTGTGAGCAATTGTGAAAAAGGAATAACTGAATATGTTGAAAAAGGAAAATGTACAGATAATATATATAAAGTGGTACAAGCTTCTTCTAGTATGCCACTTTGCTCTAGAATGGTTAAGATAGGAAATAATCATTATTTAGATGGAGCAGTAACAATGCCTATTCCAGTAGATTGGGCAATTAAAGAAGGACATAAAAATATACTGGTTGTTCTAACAAGAGATAGAGAATATAGAAAGCCACCAGTATCTAATACAATGAAAAAAATGTATAAAGGAATATATCATAAATATCCTAAATTAGTGGAAAAACTTTGCACAATGCCAGATAGATATAATAAGCTAAAAGTACATATTAATGAATTAGAAAAACAAGGTAGAATAATTGTAGTTGCTCCTAAAAAGCCAGTTAGTGTTGCAAGATTAGAAAAAGATAAACAAAAGTTACAAGAACTATATAAAGAGGGCTTAAGAGATATGGAAGAAAATATAGATAGAATAATAAATTATTAAATGTAATAATGTTACAGAAATATTACAAATATATTACAAAACAGTAAAATTGTTGAAAAAAATAAAATAATGGTATAGAATGTTGATAGGAAAATTATACATATTGTTTTAGAGAGGAGTAGCATTTTACTATGAACGCTAAAAGCCTTGCAGTTGTGGAGAGAGAGTTACAATTTAAAAAAATAAAATTAAAAAGTAATGTAATAAAAGAAGAAATAGGGATAGGCTATTTAAAACGAAATCTAAAAATAAAATTAATAAATGGCCTGTCCTTTTTGTAAGAAATCTTAGCAATTTAAAAAGATTGCAAAATATAAATGAAACTATTCTTTAAAAATCAAATCATGTATAAAAAATATGAGAATAGTGCAGAATATAGAAAGATATAGAATTAACTAAAGTAAAAGGAAAGGAAGAAAGAAGATGGATGTTGAAAGAAAAAGAAAGATAGTGATGATAGGAGCTTTAGGAATAATTTTACTCCTTATAATACTAATAATTATACAAGTAGTAGGAAGGAATAAAAAAGAAGAAATTCCAAAAGGAGAAACTGGAATACAAGATGAAAAATATGTAGAAAAATTAGAAGACGGAACTAGAAAAAATACTAGTAGTAAATTAAAAGAAAACAAAGAATTTAATGGATTAATAATAAAAAATATAGAAATAACAGAAAAAGGAAATGAAACAGAAGTAGTGGCAGATATAGAAAATACAAAAAATGTGCCAGAAGGAGATTATGGTATATATTTAAAAATAAAAAATGATAAAGGAGAAGAAATAAAACAAATAGCCGGTTACATAAGTTATATAGAAGGGAAAGGTACAAGTAAATTGCGAATAAAAACAAGTTATGACTTTGCTAATGCTTATGACTTTGAGATAGTAAAGCAATAATCATTTTTAGCTAAAAAATAAATAATAGGAATGGGGAGATAAAATGAGAAGACAAAAAAATTTATTATTAATAATACTTATAATAATAATTATAGTAGGAGCAATAATATTAATAAATAAGATAATTGGAAAAGACAAAGAAGAAGCAACTAATCAAATAAAAACAGAGGAATTCACTATAGAAAGTGCAAATGGAGACAAAGTAAATACTAGTGAAGCATTAAAAAAAGAAAGAGAAGAACTAGGATATTATGTAAGTAATATAACATTAGAAAGAAAAGATGCACAAACAGTATTTAAAATAAATTTAACAAATAGAAGTGGAGAAAATAAGCCAGGAAGATTGGTAGATATAGTATTTATAGGAAAAGATGGACAAGAAGAAGCAAGAATGGCACTATATATTAGAGAGATGAATGCAGGTGCAAGTATAGAGACGCAAGCCACAATAAATAATGATTTTACAAATGTATATGACTTTAGATTAGAGGCAAGGCAGTAACTTATATAAAAGCAAAATAAATAGAAAACAACAAGTAGATAGTAAGATAAGAGGAGGAAAAGATGAGAGAAAGAAGAGGAATAACTCTAATAGCATTAGTTATTACTGTTATAATATTAATAATCTTAGCAGTAGTAGGAATAAATTGGGCATTAGGAGAAGGTGGATTAATAGATAGAAGTAAACAAGCAAGATTTTATCAAAAAATAAGTACATTAGAAGAAGATGCCAAGATAAGAGCATATGATACATATTTTGAGAAAAAAACATTAGAAGAATTAATACCAAATTATGGAGAAGTTACACAAGAACAGAAAAATACAATATTAAAAGAAGTTCCTACATTAAATGAAACAGTATTTAGAATTACAGGTGAGACTGTATATGATAGAGATTTATATTGGTTAAATAAAGAAGAAATATTAAAAGATGATAAACAATATGTAATAGACATGGATACATTACAAGTATACGACTACGAAGGTGAAAAATTTTTAGGAAAAAGATGGCATACAATAAATGGAGGAATAGAAATAGGAGACGGTGAAGAAGGTGGAGATGGCGAAGATATACCAGAAGGATATATGAGAATACATTTGCAGTATCCAGAAGATTCAACAGATAGACAATGGAGAATAGGAAGACCAGGAGAAATAAGAGAAGATGAAAGTTTAGAGTGGCAAGACTATACAGGAGAGCCAATATTAGTAAAAATAGATGATATAAAAAATATATGGATTAGATATAATTTGAAAGGAGTAGAAATAGTAGAAGCTCCAAAAGGAAGTCTAGCAGTAGATATAAGAGTTGAACCTAAAGAAGCAAACCAAGAAAAAGTAACAGTAAGTGTATATTATGAAGAAGGAAGTACAAATCAGAAAATAAAAGTAGGAAATGGAGGCTGGAGAATTTATACAGGTCCATTTGAAGTAACAGAAAATTGTGTAGTAGAAGCAATGGCAGAAAAAGAAATAGATGTGACAGATAATAATGGAAATAAAATTGGAACAACAACAATAAAAGGAAAAGATAGTGTAAGAATAAAAAATATAGGAGAAAAAGAAATAAATGAAGAGTTACCAGCTCCAACAATAGAAGATTTAGGCAAACAGGCAAATGAGAAAACAACAGCTAGAGTAATATATCCGGAGGATCAAGGAAATATAAGAAAAGTATATAAACTAAATAGTGGAGTAGAAACAGACTATGTAGGAGATATAAAAATAGAAGAATGGGGAACAGAGCTAATAGCATACTATTATACTGAAGAAGGAGAAAAATCTCCAGAAGCAAGACAAACGTTTAATGATCCAACAAAATTAGAAGTGGAAATAATAGTACAACCAAACCCATCAGTAGATGCAACAATAAAGGAAACAAATGTAGAAATAGAATATAGTGAAGAAGCAGAACAAAAAACATATAAAATAGATAACGGAGAAGAAATAGACTATACGGGAAGCTTTAAAGTAACAAAAGATTGCACAATTACAGCATATGCAAGAAAAACTGGAATAGATGATGCAATAGCAATAGAAAAAATAAAATTCAAACAAGAAAATGAAGAAGAAAGATTACAAGCTCCAAAATTTAAGCAAGAAAATAACGAAGATAAAATAACGGCAAAAGTAACAATAACATATGATGAAAAAGCAATAATAAAAAAATATAATGTAAATGGAGAAGGGTTACAAGATTATACAAACCCAATAGATGGATTAAAAGATGGCGATATAGTATATGCATATAGTGAAGATGCAAATGGAAATGTAGCAGATAATACGTATACAGTAAAAATAGAAGAAGAAAAATTACAAGCTCCAAAATTCAAACAAGAAAATAATGCAGATAAAGTAACAGCAAGAGTAACAATAACATATGATGAAAAAGCAACAATAAGAAAATACAGTGTAAATGAAGGAGATTTACAAGACTATACAAATACAATAGATGGATTAAAAAATGGAGATGTAATATATGCATATAGTGAAAATGCAGAAGGAAAAACAGCAGATGGAACATATACTGTAAAAATAGAAGAAAATAAAATGCAAGCTCCAAGATTCAAACAAACAAATAATGAAGATAAAACCCAAGCAACAGTAACAATAACATTTGATAGAAGTGCAACAATAAAGCAATATAGTGTAAATTCAGGTAGTATGCAAGATTATGCAAATCCAATAGAAGGATTAAAAGATGGAGATGTAGTATATGCATATAGTGAAAATGCAGAAGGACAAAGTGCAGATGGAACATATACTGTAAATCTAGAAAAAGAACCAATAGATGCTCCAAAATTCAAACAAGAAGATAATGCTGAAAAGACACAAGCGACAGTAACAATAACATATGATGAAAAAGCAGTAGAAAAGAAATATAGTGTGAATGGTGGAGATTTACTAGATTATACAAATCCAATAGAAGGATTAGAAGATGGAGATATAGTATATGCAATAAATACAGATGCAGATGGAGAAAGTGCAGATAGCACATATACTGTAAAAATAAAATTAGAAGAATTGAAAGCTCCAGTTATTAGTCCAAACTATATAGAGGATAATACAAAAGCCAGAATAAGCATAAAATATGATGATAACGCAACAAAGAAACAATATAGTATAAATGGAGGAAATTTACAAGATTATACAGGTCCATTTGAAGTAACAGAAAATGGAACAGTAATTTATGCAGTAAATGAAAATAGCAGAGGGGATAAGAAAGACGCAACTTATACAGTAGACGGAATAGAAAAGAAATTAGAAGTAACAATAAGAGTAAATCCAGATACACAAGAAGAAGTAGATAAAGTAATGGTAGAAATAGATTATGATGAAGCAGCAGAAACAAGAACTTACAGAATAAATGGAGGAGAAGAACAAAACTATGTAGGAAGTTTTGAAGTGACTGAAAACTGTACAATAATAGCAGAAGCAAAAGCAAAAGATGCATATGGAAAAGATACAAAACAAATAACAAATTTACCAAAAGGATTAGCTGCACCAGTAATTAAAGAAACAAAAACAGAAGAAAGAGAAGGAGAAGTAGCAAATATAACAATAGAATATGATAAAAGAAGTATATCAAACACATATAGCATAAATACAGAACCAATGCAAAATTATACAAGTGGATTCCAAGTAAGAGAAAATGATACTGTAATAAATGCATATAGTGTAGATAGCGCAGGAAATACAGCATCAGCACAATATGTAGTAGATGATTTAGTAAGATATTTGTTAATAGATAAAGGAAAATATTATTGGATATTATTGCCATATCCAGAACAATCTATAAATAGACAATACAAATATAAAGAAGATGGAGTATGGAAAGCATATAAAGAAGACGGCTTTATATTAGTAAAATCTGAATATGAAGATGAACTAATACAAGGAGGAAAACCAATAAAATTAGAAGTAGAGCCAGGACGATATGTGGATTTTGATGGACATTGGTATATATTAGATAGTGACCCTCAACAACTTCAAGAAGACATATATATGAAATGGGATGATCCAGAAAATACTACAACGCCAAAATTACCACTACAAATACTAGCAATGCCAGCTCCACCAGAAAAAACTGATGTTGTAGATATATTTATAATATATCCAGAAACAGCAGTAAAGAAAGAATATAAAATAGATGATGGAAGTTATACAGATTATACAGGACAATTAAAGATAACAAAAAATAATACAAAAATAACAGCTAGAACACAATATAAAGATGGAAGCTGGTCTGAAGAAGTAAGCTATGTAGTAACAAATATAGACGAAAATATAGCACCAGAAGGAATAGTAGAAATAGATGCAGAGCCAAAGACACCAACAAAAAATTCAGTAAAAGTAACAATAAGCTATAATCCAAATAGTAGTGCATTAAAAAAGAAATATAAAATAGGACAAGGTAGTTGGCAATATACAGAAGAAAATCTAGTAGAACTCACAATAGACGAAAACACAACAATATATGCAGCATTAGAAAATATGGCAGGACAATCTAGTGATGCAATAGTATATAATGTAGAAAATATAGACAAAATAGCACCTACAGTTACAATGAGGACAAGTAATATAACATCAGATAGTATAGGAGTAATAGTAGATGCAAATGATGCAGAAAGTGGTTTAGCAGAAAGTGGAACATATAAATATTATTTAGATGGAGCATTAAAAGAAACAACAACAAGTAATACCTACACATATGAAGGACTAACACCAGTAACCACATATACACTAAAAGTAGAAGTTACAGACAAAGCAGGAAATATGAATGAAAAAAGTATAGAAGCTAAAACTACTACAGCACAAGCATATGTGGATGGAGTACTACCAGTAGCACCAAAAATAAGTGATGGAATGACACCAGTAAAATGGAATGGAACAAATTGGATAAAAACAACAGTATATGATGATGAATGGTATAATTATGAAAACAAAGAATGGGCTAATGTAGTATTGGGAGATAGCACATTTAGTGGAGATGTATTAGATGAAGATAAGCCATATAGTATGCTAGTATGGATACCAAGATATGCTTATAAAATAACAAGTGGCTGGCATAAAAGTGGAGAAGAAATAAATCCTTCTAACCCAGAAAAAGGAGCAGGAACAATAGAAGTAGTATTTATAGATGAAAATGATCAAGATATAAATGGTAGAAAATATGCAGGAGTATATAATGGAACTAATGGAACATATAGTGATTATGTAGTACACCCAGCATTCAATTATGGTAATAGCAAAGAAAATAAATTAAGAGGAATATGGGTAGGAAAATATGAAACAAGTAATACGGATTGTACAACAACAGAAACAACAGGAAGATATGATGGGACAGATAAAACAATACAAATAAAAGCGGGAGTAACAAGTTGGAGGAGTATAATAGTAAGTAATATATATACAGTATCTACACAAATGAATAAAAGTGGAAATCCATATGGATTAAGTACAAGTGATTCAAACGTTGATCCGCATATGATGAAAAATATAGAATGGGGAGCAGTGTTATATTTAAGTAAAAGTAAATATGGAAAGGGAACAGAAGAGGTGTGGATAAATCCAAATAGTAATTATATAACAGGGCAAGCAGGAAGTAGTGTAAGTGCAAGTAGTACGGCATCAACAACAGATTATAAAAGTACTAATGGACAAAAAGCAAGTACTAATCGGAAATACAACAGGTGTATACGATATGAATGGAGGGGCAAATGAGAAAGTAGCAGCATACGTAAATAACGGAGATGATAGTTTAACAGAAAATGGAATTAATTTAATAAATGCAGAAGCAATGCATAAAGATATATATACAGAAGGCCCTGGAGATAGACAGAATGAGAACTATGCGAAAACAAGGAGTAAATATGGAGATGCAGTATACGAAACATCATCTGGTAATGGAATAGGCGAGGAAGCTTGGTATCATGCTCGTACTAGAATGCCATATACAGATTTTCCATTTTTCAGTCGTGGTGGACAAAATAGTTATGGAGGAATATTCGCATTTCTTGTAGATAATGGTTCTTCTTTTTATAGTGATGGTTTCCGTGTAGTAATACCCGTACTATAATATATCTTAGTAATTAAAGATGAAAAAATTACCTATATGAGTGTATAATTATTTAATTATACACTCATAATATTTCATATAAGGAGAAATATGAAATTGAAAGAATATAAAAAACAAATATTAGTTATTATATGTATATTTTGTGTGTTGATTGCAATTGGTTTAATATATATGACATATATGCTAGATAGAATAGAAGCTAATACAAATAATAGTATTAAAACAATTGTGAAAAATGATGCAAATACTTTAAAAAATAAGATAACAGAGCAGAAAGCAATTTTACAATCTGTTACAAATGAAATCCTGTCTGATAATATAGTAGATAAAAATAAAATATTTGAAATTTATGAAAAAAGTGAAGTAACTAGTAAATTTATTAGAATGGGTATCATGTATGAAAATGGTTTAGTTCTTACAAATGATGGATATGAAGTAGATTATTCAAAAGAAATAGATAACTTTTTTTCAAATAATGAAATTCATATATCTGAAAATAGAAAGAGCAAAATTGATGGAGAAGATATAAATATATATTCACAAGCAATAACATTAGATGATAAGAAAATAGCTATTCTTCTAATTGTAAAAACCGCTTCATATAAAGATATTTTTTCTAATAAAATATTTGAAGGTGAAGGCTTTAGCTATATTGTAAACAAAAATGCAGAGATTGTAGTTAATAGCAATACTGATAGAGGAACAGGAAATTTAATTGAAAACATTAAAGAAATGCTTATAGGGAGCTCTAGACAAAGATTTATAGAAAATGAAGAAAAAATAAAACAAAATATTATAAATGGAGTTTCTGGAACTAGAACACTACAAACTAAATTTGGCAAATTGTATATG
Source organism: uncultured Clostridia bacterium (assembly GCA_904420285.1). Classification (GTDB taxonomy): domain Bacteria; phylum Bacillota; class Clostridia; order TANB77; family CAG-508; genus CALXVA01. The sequence goes on from CAJFUM010000024.1 coordinate 24,832, forward strand.
GCTTACGAGGATATTGGAATAAATAATTGGGCTATAGTTTCATTTGTTCCTGCTAAAGCAATTGCAGGTGAAGTAAATAGAGCACTTCTTACTACTTTTATTCTATCAGTTATTGTAATTCTAACTATTTTGGCAATATTTATATATATGTTTATTAATGATATTAAAAAGCAAAAACAGTTATATGAATATGCATATATAGATCCAATAACTAAGCAAGGAAATATATATTATTTTAAAAAAGTAGGCCAAGAAATATTAAAAAAAGAAAATCTAACAAATAAATATATTATGATATTAGATATTAACAGATTTAAAATGATAAATAGAGCATATGGATATAAGGTGCGGAGATGAAATTTTATATGCTATAGGTAAAAAATTATTAGAGATTTTGGGAGAAAATAGTTTGGTCTCCAGATATTCAAATGACTATTTTGGAGTGATTTTTAACTGTGAAAAGAATCTATATAATATTTTGCATGAAGTAGTAAAAAATATAGAAAAACTAAGAGTTAATGATGTAATATATGATTTATCAGTAAATATTGGAATATATAAATTAAATAAAGATGATGATAATATTTCAGTAGCAATAGATAAAGCAATTATGGCACACTCTGCTTCAAAGGGAGATGTTACTGATAAATATCATATATATGATAAAGAAATAGAAAATAAACTTGTAAAAGAAGATAATATTGAAAAAAATATGGAAAATGCTTTATTAAATGGAGAGTTTAAAGTATATTATCAACCAAAGATATATGCTAAAGATGAAAAACTATATGGAGCAGAAGCTTTAGTAAGATGGTTTCATGATGGAAAAATGATATCACCAGGAGAATTTATACCTCTTTTTGAAAAAAATAGATTTATTTTAAAATTGGATTTATATATTTTTGAACAAGTATGTAAAGATATGAAAAAATGGAAAATAGAATTTGGATTTGAACCAATTGTTTCAGTAAACATATCTAGGCAACATTTTATTGATAAAGACTTTTTAGAAAAATATTTATTAATAATATCAAAATATGGAGTAAATCCTAATAATATAGATTTAGAAATAACTGAAAGTGCAGCTATAGATGAAGGCATTGATATTATTAATATAATGGAGAGAAGTAAAAAGATTGGATTTTTAATTTCAATTGATGATTTTGGAACTGGTTACTCTTCATTAAGCATGTTACAAGATATGCCAATAGATATTTTGAAAATTGATAAGTCTTTTGTGGATAAGATAAATGCTAATAATAGTTTAGTAGATTATATAATAAATATTTCAAAGGGATTAAAATTAGTAACAATAGCTGAAGGAGTTGAAACAGAAGAACAAAAAGAATATTTGAAATCAAAAGGATGTGATATAATCCAAGGATATTATTATTCAAAACCATTGTCCCAAAAAGAATTTGAAGAATATATGAAAAATAAAAATTAAAATAACTAGATTAATTGTTAATAAAATGTTATAATATTATTGTCTATTAAAAAAATAAGGAGGAAAAAATGCCAAGTGATTTAAAAGTTATTTTAACTGAATATGTTCATGGATTATTTAAGATGTTAGGAAAACATTTAAAGCAAGTAATATTATATGGCTCATGTGTAAGAAATGAACAATGTAATAATGGAGAAATAAGCGACATTGATATTATGGTACTTGTAGATTTGCCAGAAAACAAGATAAAAGAAGTTGAAAAAAAGATAACAGATTATAGCTATGAGCTAGATTTAAAGTACGATGTTTTATTATCACCATTTGTTGAGAATATAGATAATTATAATTCTAGAATTAAATATATGAAATTTTATAAAAATATTGAAAATGAAGGAGTATTATTGAATGTATAGTGAAGAAATAAAGGCACTAGCAAAATATAGATTAGAACAGTCAAAAGAAAATCTAGAAGAGTCTAAAGCTCTTTTTGCTATAAACAAATATAAAGGTGCAAGTAATAGGGCGTATTATGCAATTTTTCATGCTATAAAAGCAATATTAGCATTAGAGGAGATAGATTTTAAAAAGCATTCTTCAGTAATGGCATATTTTAATAAAGAATATGTAAATAAAGAAATATTTTCGAAAGAATTAGGTAAAAGAGTTAATGAAGCCAGATTGTTTAGAGAAAAAAGTGATTATGTAGATTTTTACATTATAACAAAAGAAGAATGTAAAAATCAGATAGATACTGCAATTATTATGATAGAAGAATCTGAAAAATATTTAAATATGAAATTAAATTAATAATAAACTTCTTTTTCAAAAATTACTAAAATTGAGAAAGAAGTTTATTTTTTAAAAATTATATTGACATATAGCTTATTGGGGTATATATATAAAATATAAATTAAGGAGGTTTGTATTTATGAAAGATATTATTTTAAAAATTAAAGGAATGCATTGTGAAAGTTGTAGTACAAGATTAGCAAAAGTATTGAATAATCAAGATGGTGTTGAAGAAGCAAAAGTTAGTTTAGAAAAAGCAGAGGCTAATATAAAGTATGATGAGTCTATAATTAATATTAATCAGTTAAAAGAAGCAGTAGAAGATGCGGGATTTGAAGCAGAATAAAGGAGGCTAAATGAAAAAAGTTTTATTAAAGATTGATGGAATGACATGTAGTGCATGTTCTAGTGGATTAGAAAAATACCTAAATAAACAAGATGGTGTTATTAATGCAACAGTTAACCTTGTAATGAATAATGCATCTGTAGAATATGATGAAAAAAAGCTTACTATTCCACAAATTGAAAAGTTTGTACAGAAGGCTGGGTTTGAGAGTTTAGGTATTGACAATTTACAAAAAGAAGAGAGAAAAAAATCTAAAGAAAAATATAAATTGTGGATGTTTACTGGTATTGCAATTTTAACTTTATATATTGCAATGGGACATATGATAGGTCTTCCTAATGTCCCATTTCTAGATATGCATACATATGGAGTGAATTATACAATTGCTCTTTTAATCCTTAGCATTATTTCAATTATTTTAGGTTGGGATATTTTAAAAAATGGGTATAAAAATTTAATACATAAAACAGCTAATATGGATACTTTGGTTGGACTTGGAGTTTTAAGTAGTTTTCTTTATAGTATATATGGTGCATATATGATTTTTAATGGGCACAATGAGTATGTGGAAAACCTTTATTTTGAATCTGTAGTTATAATACTTTTCTTTATTCATATAGGTAGATATGTAGAAGCTCGTAATAAAGATAAAACAAAAGAAGCAATTCAAAGTTTAATGATGATAACTCCAAATAAAGCAACTATTATAAAGAATGAAAAAGAAATAGAAGTTACATTAGACGAAATAAAAAAAGGAGATATAGTAGTATGTAAACCAGGAGAGAAGATAGCTGTAGATGGAGAAATAATTGATGGAATAACTCATGTAGATGAGTCATTTGTTACAGGTGAAAGTGTTCCTTCTAAAAAAGAAATTGGAAGCAAGGTAATTGCAGGAAGTATAAATTATGAAGGTTGGATAAAATATAGAGCTGAAAAAATAGGGAGAGAATCTACAGTATCGGAAATTGTTAGAATGGTTGTAGAAGCTACTAATACTAAAGCTCCTATAGCAAAAGTGGCAGATACGATAAGTGGCTATTTTGTTCCAGCTATTATAATAATTGCATTTTTATCAGCTGGAATTTGGTTAATGCTGGGGAAAGAAATATCTTTTGCAGTAAATGTTTTTATAACTGTTTTAGTTGTTGCATGTCCATGTAGCTTGGGATTAGCAACTCCACTAGCTATTGTTGTATCTTCTGGAGTGGCAAGCAAAGAAGGAATATTAATAAAAAACAGTGAGAGCTTAGAAAATGCTCATAAAATAAAAACAGTAGTTTTTGATAAAACTGGTACTCTTACAAAAGGAAAGCTTAGTTTAAATAAAATATATAATTATAATAATGAAACAGATAATAGACTTATACAAATTTTAGCTAGTATAGAGAATAAATCTGAACATCCTATTGCAAGAGGAATAGTAGATTTTGCTAAAGAAAATAATATAGAATTATTAGAGGTTGAATCATTTGAAAATATTGCAGGATATGGAATTAAAGCAAAATGTAATGATAAAAACTATTTAATAGGAAATAGCAAATTAATGAAAGAGAATAATGTTGATTTATCTAAATCTATTAATGATGAAGACGAATTAGAATTAGATGGAAATAGTGTTGTTTTTATGGCAGAAGAATTAAAATTAGTATCTTTATTCGGAATAAAAGATACTATAAAAGATAATGCAGAAGAAGTGATAGCTACATTAAAAAAGAATAATATAGATGTAGTTATGCTTACTGGAGATAATGAAAAAACTGCAAAAGCAATAGCAGATAAAATAGGAATAGATAAAGTTATTTCAGATGTACTTCCAAAGGAAAAGGCAGATAAAATTAAAGAATTAAAAGAAAAAGGTTTAATAATGATGTGTGGAGATGGAATAAATGATAGCATAAGTTTGGTTACAGCAGATGTAGGTGTAGCAGTTGGCAGTGGAACAGATATTGCAATGGATAGCAGTGATGTTGTTTTGATGAGTGATGATTTAACAAAAATAAATGAATTAATTAGAATTAGCAAAAGAACAATTAGAAATATTAAACAAAATTTATTTTGGGCATTTTTTTATAACATATGTATGTTGCCAATAGCAATAGGAGTATTATCTCCACTTAATATTACAATGAATCCAATGTTTGCATCATTAGCAATGACATTAAGTAGTATAACAGTAACTTTAAATAGTTTAAGGTTAAGAAAGTAGTAAAAGGAAAAATTATGAATATAAAGAGACCACAAAAAATTCTTTTTGAAATTAATAATATAGAAAAAATAAGTGATTTAAAAAAATACTTAGTCCAAAAAAATGACAAGATAGAAAATAGTATAATTGAAGATTGTTATATAGAGAATATAGAATTATATGATTTTGATTTTATAACTGTTAGATTTAAAAATTGCCAAATTTTAAATAGCCAATTGGAAAAAATAACATTTAGAGATGTAATTTTCGAAAATTGTAATTTTTCTAATACATCAATGCAAAATTCTTCATTTATTAGATGTGAATTTTCTAATTGTAAATTATCTGGTTGTGATTTTACAGAATCTTTACAAAATGATGTAATATATAAAGATTCAAATGCTGCATATAGTAATTTTTCTTTAGCAAGATTGAATAATGTATTATTTGAAGATTCAATATTAAGAAATACATATTGGCAAGAAGATATATTAAAAAACGTATATTTTGATAAAGCTGATATGTTACAAGCCCAAATTTTTAAAACGAGTTTAAAAAATATAGATTTATCTAATTCATTTATTGATGGAATTTCTATTTCTATAGATGATATAAAAGGAGCAATTATAAATGAATATCAGGCAATTAACTTAATTTCACTAATTGGAGTAAAAATTAAATCTTAATCTTAATTATGGCTGAAAGATATTATATCTTTCAGTTTCTTTAATTATAGTTGAAAAATTAGCAACTTTTTGCTATTATATAATATAGGAGTTATAAGTTTATTTATCAAGAGAGTTTTATTAATAAATAGTTTAATTGAATGGAGGAAAAAATGAAATTAGATAAAGAAAATACTAAACAAATTTTAAAAATTGTTATTATAGCCATTATTGTATTAGTAGCACTTTTAAATATATCGTCTGTTTGGAATGTAATTAAAGTATTTTTAAATATACTTTCACCATTTATATGGGGGCTTGCAATTGCATTTATTCTTAATATTTTTATGAGTTTTTATGAAAATAAATTATTCAAAGGCAATTCAAAAAAGAAAAAGGAAACAGCTCATTCAAAAAATGCTAGAAAAGTAGGAGAAAATAAAAATTTTAAAAGACCTTTTTCTATTGCGTTATCTATTATAACTATAATTGCAGTTATTTCTATAATTCTAATTTTAATCATACCGCAATTTGTAGAGGTAATAAGTAATTTAGTAAAGAATATTCCAAGTTACTTGGAGGATTTAAAAAGCTTTGCTATTGATATTACTGATAGAGTTCCAGAAATTAATAATTTCATACAAAATATAAATATAGATACAGAAGCATTAAAAAATAATATTGTTAATATATCTAAAGATGTTTTAGATATTACTATAAACCAAGTAAGTAATTTGGTAACAAATACTGTAAATTTCTTTATAGCTATTGTTTTTGCAGTATATATATTAGCCAATAAGGAAAAATTAAAAATAGAAGCAAAGAAATTTATATATGCTAGAACAAGCAAAGAAAAGGCTGATTATATTTTAAAAGTAAGTAGATTAGCAAGAGATTCTTTTAGAAGTTTTTTAACAGGACAAGCAAAAGAAGCGGTAATTTTAGGTGGTTTATGTGCTTTAGGGATGTGGATACTAGGAATACCTTATGCAGGGCCAGTAGGTGCATTAACAGCATTAACAGCATTTATACCAATTGTAGGAGCTTTTATTGGTGGATTTGTAGGAGCTGTTTTAATAGTAGTAATAGATCCAATTAAAGCATTAATATTTATTATATTTATAATAGTTTTACAACAAATAGAGGGCAATTTAATTTATCCTCATGTTGTTGGAAAAAATATTGGATTACCAAGTATATGGGTTTTAGTAGCAATTACTATAGGTGGAAGTTTATTTGGAATAATAGGAATGATAGTTGGTTTACCAATACTTTCAATTATTTATGCTATAGTAACAGAAAATACAAATAAAAAATTAAATGAAAAAAATTTAAAAGAAGAATTTGTAGAAGAATAATTTTAAAATTACAACAAAAAATTTTTTACATAAAACACATAAAAAAACATATAATAATATAAATTGACAAAAAAGTTTAAAAAATTATAATTTTTTTAAACTTTTTGTTATGTTAAAAAATCTAATATAATGAATAAAGAAATTTCAAAAAAATATATTATTTTGAGATGCATAAAAATATTATAAGGAGATTAGAAATGAAAAACAGAAGAACAATTCAAAAAAATAAATTTTTTTCATCGTTTATACCTTTTATTATTATATTAGTAGTAGGTGGATTTATAGGAAGTAAAATTTTAAGTAGTGATAAAAATGAAATTAATAATACTGAAAATTTAATAAATGTTACTAATAACATTGAAAATGAAGAGAGACCTAATAATACAATAAATATTGTAAATGAGAACCAATTAAATAATATTGATAATACAGTAAATAATACAAATACTAATTCAATTGATGAAATTCAACAAAATGAAGGTAAAAATGTAGAAATGAACAGTAAAGTGGCATTTATAGGAGATTCTAGGACACAAGGATTTATAATGTATAATGGACTAAAAAATGTACAAGATTATTCATATATTGGGTTAATGGTAGATACAGCAGTAACCAAAAAGTTTATAAAAACAGATAATGGCGAAAAAATTACTTTATTAGAGGATATGAAAAATAAAGATATTAATAGAGTATATATTATGTTAGGTGTTAATGAACTGGGATGGGTTTATCCACAAGTATTCAAATTAAAATATGGAGAATTAGTTGATAAAATAAAACAGGTTAAGCCAAATTGTAAAATATATTTACAATCTATAATTCCAGTTACTAAAAGTAGAGATAAATCTGATAAAATATTTAATAATAAAAAGATAAATGAATTTAATACTTTAATTAAAGAAGTTTCAAATGAAAAAAATGTAGAGTATTTAGACGTTGCTTCTGCACTAAAGGATAGTGAGGGGTATTTACCAGAAGAAGCAAGTACAGATGGTATTCATGTAGGAAAAAAATATTGTGAGAAATGGCTTTCATATATAAAAAATAATTCTTAACTATTTTAAAGGCTAAAGGAGAATAAAAAAATGAGTAAAAAAATCTTAATAATTGTAATTTTATTAATTGTTATAATAATAGGTGGAGTAATTATACTTAATAGAAATAATAAAAATATAGAGATAAATATATTTGAATTAGCAAATAAAATATCACAAAGTAATGCATTTGAAGATGAGCTAGCAGAAGTGGAAAAAGAATTAGTAATTGATGAATATGATTTTGATGAAAATAAAATAAAGGAAATAGTTTCATATCAGGGAAGCGGAGCAACTAGTGAAGAAATAGTTATTTTACAATCAAATACTAAAAATGATTTAAATGAGATAAAACAAAAAATTGATGATAGGCTAGTTGAAAGAAAAGAAGTTTTTGAAAGCTATTTACCAAAAGAAGTTTCCAAAATAGATAATAAAATATTAAAAATAGTTAATAATTATGTAATATTGTGTATATCTAATAATCAAGAAGAAGTTAATAATATAATAAATGAATATATTAAATAAAGGAGCAGCAAGATGCTATATGAAGCACAAGAAGTTTTAATTGAATATATAAAAGAGAATGAAGAAAAGTTGTATAAGATAGCATATACATATACAAGAGATAAAGATTTAGCTTTAGATGTGGTACAAGAGGCCATTACAAAAGCATTAGAAAATATAAGCAAATTAAAGCATGTAGAATATGTGAAAACATGGTTTTATAGAATTCTGATAAACGAATCTTTAAAGAGCATAAAGAATAAAAAGAATCTTGTAGAATATGAAATAGATTTAAATAAGATGCATACTAATTCAGAAGATAATTTGGTAGATAATTTAGATATTTATAATAATATAGAAAAATTAAATAATAAGTTAAAAACTGTTATAGTATTAAGATTCTTTGAAAATTTAAAGATTGAGGAAATTGCTTATATTACTAAAACAAATTCTAATACAGTTAAATCAAGATTATACAAAGGAATTAGTGAGATAAAAAATAATTTAAAAAGGAGTAATATATGAGTATACTAAGAAAACTGAAAAAAATATATGACTCGATAGAAGTTCCGCAAGAGTTGGGGTATGCAGTAAATAGTGCAATACATAAAGGAAAAGTACATAAAAAAGAAAAGAAAATAGTTTTTGTTAAAGGAATTACTACTACTTTAGCTGCAACATTTGCTTTATTTATATTGTTATTAAATACAAATGAAAGTTTTGCAAAAGCAATGGAGGATGTTCCTGTATTATCTAGTTTGGCAGAAGTTTTTACTATAAGAGAATATAAAGAAGAAAATGATACAGACCTTATAAATGCTAAAATACCAGCATTAAAAAATACTGGAAACAGTGATTTAGAAAATAGAATCAATTATGAAATCTCTTCTAAAATAAATGAAGTACTAGAAGAATCAAAACAAAGAGCACAAGAATATAAGAATGCTGTATTAGATACAGGTGGAAATATGGAAGATTATATTCCTACTATAGTAAATGTGGATTATGAAATAACATATCAAGATGAAAATATTATTTCTTTTGTAATAACTAAAAGTGAAAGTATGGCATCAGCTTATCAAGAACAATATTTTTATAATATAGATTTACAAAATGGAAAAGAGCTTAATTTAAAAGATGTTCTAGGGGAAAATTATATAGAAATAGTAGATGCAGAAGTTTTTAAACAAATAGATGAAAGACAAAAATTAGATGAGAACAATAGTTATTTTACAAAAGATGAAGGTGGATTTGCGGGAATAGATAATGAGTATCATGATTTTTATATAAATAAAGATAGAAAAGTTACAATTGTTTTTCAAAAATATGAAATAGCACCAGGTTATATGGGAATACAAAATTTTATTATACCTAATGAAATATTAATATAAAGTTGTAAAGCTATTCAGATTATTTAATGAAAAAAGACTGAATAGCTTTAATATTAAAAACAAAGGAGACAAAAATGGTATTTAGCAGTGTAGTATTTTTATACATTTTTTTACCAATAATGTTATTAGTATATTTTATTGTTCCTAGAAAATTTAAAAATTTAGTTATGATAATTGCAAGCTTCATATTTTTTGCTTGGGGAGAAATAAGATATATTCCAATTATGCTTTTATTAGCCGTAATGGATTTTTGGTGTGGAAATAAGATAAATAAATATTGGGAAGATAAAAAGAAAAAAAGAATATATTTATGGATAGATGTAGCAGTAAATTTACTAATATTATTTTTCTTTAAATATGCAGATTTTATTATATCTTCAATAAATAGTGTTACAGGATTGGATATTCCTTTACTAAATATTCCGCTTCCAATAGGAGTTTCATTTAATACATTTCAATCATTATCATATATAATTGATGTATATAGAGGAACTGTAAGTTGTGAAAAAAGTTTTTATAATTATTTAACTTATACAACTTTATTTCCTCAAATAATTGCAGGACCAATTGTAAGATATGAAACAGTAGATGAAGAATTAGTAGATAAGAAAATAAGCTTAGATAATTTTTCAATTGGTATGAAAAGATTTATTATAGGTTTGGGTAAAAAAGTACTAATTGCCAACAATATAGGAGCAATGTGGAATGTAATAGAAATTGGAAGTTATGGAGAAATGACAGTATTATTATCTTGGATAGGAATAATATCTTTTGCACTTCAAATTTATTTTGATTTTAGTGGATATTCAGATATGGCAATAGGACTAGCTAAAATATTTGGAATGGATTTTGACGAGAATTTTAATTATCCATATATAAGTAAGAGTATAACAGAGTTTTGGAGAAGATGGCATATTACTTTAAGTAGTTGGTTTAGAGATTATATATATATACCACTTGGGGGAAATAGACATGGACTTATAAAGCAAATAAGAAATATTTTAATTGTGTGGGCATTAACTCGGAGCTTGGCATGGAGCTTCATGGAATTTCGTTCTCTGGGGACTATATTTTGGAGTAATTCTAATTTTGGAAAAATTGTTTATGTTAAAAATATTGGAAAAAATACCAAAGATTTTTGGGCATATATATACAATGCTACTTGTTTTAATAAGCTGGGTTATATTTGCATTTGAGGATTTGAGTAAAATTAAGAATTATTTATGTTCAATGTTTGATTTAAATGGAATAAATTTATTAAATAATGAAGCCTTATATTATTTAAATAATTATATTGTCATTATTATAATTGGAATTATATGTAGTATTCCAATTATCAAGTTTATAAAAAAGAAAAATACAACATCAACAATAAAACAAAATATTGGAGGAGTTTTAGAAAGTATAGGCTATATTGCTATAGTTATATTATGTACAGCAAGTTTAGTAAATAATAGCTTTAATCCATTTTTATATTTTAGATTTTAGAGGAGAACAAATATGAAAAAAAGAAATAAAATATTTTTCATAACTTTTATGACAGTTTGGATATTAATTGTAGCTATAAATTTTATATTTCCTAAAAAAACATTCTCAGAGCAAGAAAACAGAATGCTTGCAACTATTCCAAGGTTTTCATTTACAAATTTTGTGAACGGAGATTATTTAAATGGAGTGAATGATTATATAAATGACCATTTTGCATTTAGAAACATATATCTAAAAATTAATTCTTGGTGGGAAACAAGCATTATGCGTAAAAATGAGAACAATGGAGTATATGTGGGAAAAGACGGATATTTATTTGAAAAATATGAGTATGGACAAGAAGAACAAAAAAATGTAATTAAGAATATTAAAAAAATATCACAGATTGCAGAATTAGAAAAAATGCAGGGAATACCTACTTATTTTATACTAGTGCCGAACTCAATTTATATTAATTCAGATAAGCTACCAAATAATGTAGATACACCAAATCAAAAAGAAATAATAAATAAAATCTTTGAGAATACTAAAAATACAATTAACATAAATGTTACAGATATTATGAATGAAAATAATAAAATAACACCACTATATTTTAAAACAGATCATCATATGAATAGTGATGGAGCTTATGTTGTATATAGTGAATTTTGTAAAAAGGCAAATCTAAAGAATACTGAATTATCAGAGTTTAATAAAGAAATTATAACAAATGAATTTTTGGGTACATTTGATTCTAAAGCACAAATAATAAATCAAGAACCAGACCAAATAACAGTATATAAAAATGATTTAAACACTAATATAAGAGAAGCTATTTATGATAAAGAAACTACTAATAGTATATTTAATGAAGATTATTTAGATGGAAAAGATAAATATTCATATTTTTTAAATGGAAGTAATAGTAGAGTAGTAGTAAAAACCAATGTGAAAAATAATAAAAAATTATTAGTAATAAAAGATTCATATGCACATATAATGGCTCAGTTTTTGTGTCAAAACTATAATGAGGTACATTTTTTAGATCCTCGTTATACTAATTTTGATTATGGTGAATATATTAAAGAAAACAATTTTACAGATATTTTATTTTTATATAATGTTTCTACTTTTTTAGATGACAATAGTATAAATAAAATAAATTATAATAAATAAAACTTTAAATAAACAGTAAAATTACACATAATGGACATAAAAGTAGTGTATAAATATATACGAAGGGAGTTGATTGCCATAGAAAATATAGTAGTTAGAGAAGAAAATAAACTGCAAGAGGATATGGAATATAAACGACTTACGCTTATGTATACAGCCGCACTTAAACAATTAGAAACAAAAATAGAGATAATAAACAATGAATTTAAAACACTTCATAAATATAATCCAATTGAACATGTAAGTAGTAGAATAAAGAGTAAAGAAAGTATTAATAACAAACTTAAGAAAAAAGGCTTAGAGGTTACATATGAGAACTTAGTTAAAACAATTAATGATGTTGCAGGAATACGTATAATTTGCTCATTTATACCAGACATATATAAAATAGTAGAAATGATTGAGAATATGCCAGATATAACAATATTAAAGAAAAAAGATTATGTTTCTAATCCAAAAGAAAATGGATACTCTAGTTATCACTTAATAATTTCTGTTCCTGTTAGCTTATCTGTAGGTACAATTGATGTAAAAGTAGAAATGCAGATACGAACCATGGCAATGGATTTTTGGGCAAGCCTAGAGCATAAAATTAATTACAAATATGATAAACAAGTTCCAAAAGGAATTAAGAAAGAACTAAGAGAATGTGCTAAAATGACTCAGAAATTAGATAAAAGAATGTCTCATTTAGGAAGAAATTTAATGGAAGAGGAAAAACAAATTATAAAAGAAATTACAGCTGAATATTCTACATCATATGCAGGATTGATGATTAGCGAAAATGCCAGTATATAACAACAAATAAAAGCAATTTTCATATTATATATTAGGAGGAAATTGCTTATGAAATGTAATGAAAGATGTCAGAATATAAAAACTATTTCTATATTTGCTTTGATTTTTTTAGTTATAGGATTAATAATTTTTATAAGTTTTAACAGTCCAAATACAGAAAATAAAAGTATTTTAGTTGCAATTGCACGACCTGGAGACAATACCCAAGTTGGAAATGCAATCATAAATTTTAGTGATAATCAAATTGTAGAAGGAACTGGGTTAAGTCATACCCCTGGTTCTAATCAAATTATGATAAATGAAGATGGAATTTATCAAATATCATATCAACTAGAGGGAGATGCACAACAATTAGGTAGATTTAATTTTAATGCTATATTAATAGTAAATAATGTACCATTAGAGGATACTGAAAATGATGGGCCTGTAATTACAGAAAATATAGTAAATAATAGAATGACACTTACTAGTACTGTTATATTAAGATTAAATGCAGGAGATATTTTGCAATTAGGAGGATTGTCTTTAGAAGATATTATATATTCAAATGCACGTATTGATATAGAAAAGATATTGTAAACTTTATAGGGGGATTTATGAGTTTTGCAAAATATATTAAAGAAAAACTAATATATATTATTCTAATTCTATTTGGTATTATAACATCAGAAATTCTACTAATACCATTTAACATAATATATATAGTAAGAATATATATTGGAATAGTGCCAATAATATTATTATTTATATGTTTGTTAATTGAATATTATACTAAAAACAAGTTTTATAAAACATTAAAAGATAGATTAAATGAATTAGATGAAAAATATTTAATATCAGAAATCATAAATTCTCCTAATTTTATTGAAGGAAAAATATTAGAGGAATGCTTACAAGATGTGGAAAAATCGATGTTGGAACATGTGAATAAATATAAATATTTGCAAAAAGATTATAAAGAATATATAGAATTATGGATACATGAAATAAAAATACCAATAGCAACAGGAAAAATGATTATTGAGAATAATAAAAATACTGTTACACAAAGTATAAATGAAGAATTAGATAAAATAGATAATTATACAGAACAGGCATTGTATTACGCTAGAAGTAATAATGTGGAAAAAGATTATTACATAAAAAGGACAAGCCTATTAGAAATTGTAAATAACACTATTTTGAAGAATAAGCTGGTACTTAGGCAAAACAATATTAATATAAATTTACATGATTTAAATTATGATGTTTATACAGATAATAAATGGTGTACTTTTATATTAAGTCAAATAATACAAAACTCTATAAAATATAGTAAAAAAGATAATAAAGAAATTAAAATATTTGGAGAATCTAAAAAAGAAAAAATTATTTTACATATTGTAGATAATGGTATAGGAATAAAGAAAGGAGAAATAACAAGAGTATTTGATAAAGGTTTTACTGGAACAAATGGAAGAACAGAAAATAAAAAATCTACTGGTATAGGACTATATTTAACTAAAAAGTTGTGTGATAAGTTAGGAATAGGTATAGAATTAAATTCAAAACAAGATATAGGAACAGAAGTAAAAATAATCTTTCCAAAAAATAGTTATACAGATATTTTAAATAAAAATTAAAAAGCTTACAATTTTGTAAGCTTTTTGTAATGTAAATAACTTGTATGTGCTATAAAAAAATATTAAAATATATATAAATTAAGAATTCTTATTACAAAAAATGGAAGGGAGTTTATAATGAAAAACATATTAGAAATTCAAAATATTGAAAAATATTATGGGAACAAATCTAATTTGACTAAAGCTATAGATAATATAAGTTTTAATATAAAACAAGGAGAATTTGTAGGAATTATGGGAGCTTCTGGTAGTGGAAAAACTACATTGCTAAATTGTATTTCTACAATAGATAGAGTATCTGCAGGACGTATAATAATTGATGGGAAAGATATAACAAAACTAAAAGGAAATCAATTAAATAAGTTCAGAAGAGAAGAGCTTGGATTTATTTTCCAGGATTTTAATTTATTAGATACTTTAACAGCATATGAAAATATAGCAATAGCTCTAACTATACAAAAAGTGAATCATAAAGAAATAGATAAAAGAGTAAAAGATATAGCAGAAAAATTAGAAATAACAGATATACTTAATAAATATCCATATCAAATTTCGGGTGGACAAAAGCAAAGAGTAGCATCATGTAGAGCAATTATAACTAATCCTAAATTGGTACTAGCAGATGAACCAACAGGAGCATTAGATAGTAAATCTGCAAGACAATTATTAGAAACCTTTGAAACTTTAAATTCTAGTTTAAATGCTACAATTTTAATGGTTACACATGATAGTTTTTCCGCTTCTTATGCAAATAGAATTCTATTTATAAAAGATGGTAGAATTTTTAATGAATTAATAAAAGGTGAGGATACAAGAAAACAGTTCTTTGAAAAAATAATAGAAGTTCAAACTCTACTTGGAGGTGAACTAGGCGATGTTATTTAAATTATCTATTAAAAATATGAAAAAAAGCTTTAAAGATTATGCAATATATTTTCTTACATTAGTACTAGGTGTAGCAATATTTTATATGTTTAATTCATTAGATAGCCAAGAGGCAATGCTTATGGTATCTGAATCAACCAGAGAGATGGTAAAGCTTCTTGTTCGTTTATTAGAAATGGTTTCAGTTTTTGTAGCAATTATTTTGCGGACTTTTAATTGTATATGCCAACAATTTTTTAATAAGTAGAAGAAAAAAGGAATTTGGAATATACATGACTTTAGGAATGGGAAAAAGACAAATTTCAAAAATAATATGGCTTGAAACAATATTAATAGGAATAATTTCATTGGTAGTTGGTTTAATAGTAGGAGTTTTTGGCTCACAATTTATGTCTATACTAGTTGCTAAAATGTTTGAAGCTGATATGAGTAAGTTTCAATTTGTTTTTTCTGAAGCAGCATGTGTAAAAACTTGCGTATATTTTGCTATAATGTATATTTTAGTATTAATTTTTAACACAATTAGTATATCTAGATATAAATTAATTGATTTAATTACAGCTACTAAAAAGAATGAACAGATTAAATTAAAGAATCCAGTCTTATGTATAATTGTATTTATAATGGCAGTAATAATGTTAATTTATGCATATTATAAAGTTACTATAGGTGTGCATACTTTAACAACAGCTGAGAAAATTTTTCCAATTATAATTATTGGAACTATTGCTACATTTTTAGTTTTTTGGTCATTATCTGGCTTTATATTAAGATTAGTGCAAGCAAGGCCCAAAATATATTTAAAAAATACAAATATGTTTGTATTAAGACAATTAAATAATAAAATAAATACAACCGTAGTTAGCATGACAGTGATATGCTTAATGTTATTTATGACAATAACCATATTATCTTCAGCACTATCGCTTAGAAATACGATGCAAAAAGATTTAAAAGAAATGACACCAGTAGATATAAATTTATATAAGAAAGCTAATATACCTTTTGATGACAATGATTATACAGATATTGCTAAAGATGATTCCAGAATAACTGTACAGGAGACTTTGAAAAAATACAATTTTGATTTGAATAAACTAAAAGACGTAGTGGAAATACCAATATATGCTACAGATGAATTGACATGGGCAGATACTTTGGGAGACACATTTAAAGAAGCTAAAGCAACATTTTCAATGTTAAGATATGATACAGCAGAAGAAATTATAAAAGTTTCTGATTATAATAAAATAGCAAAATTATATGGTATACAAGAATATAATTTAAATGATAATGAGTATATGATTTTATGTGATTTTGACAATATGAAATCTTTAAGAGATAAAGCATTAGCACAAAATACTCAGATTGAGATAGCAGGACAAAAATATTATCCTAAATATAAAAATTGTCAAAGCGGATATATATACATGTCTACTAGTCATGTGAATGTTGGAATAATTTTAGTGCCAGATTCTTGTAATCTAACAGAAGATATGAAAGAAACTACTTTTTTAGCGGCTAACTATAATGTTAATACAGAGGAAGAAAAGCAAGAAATAGAAGATATTTTGACATCTGATGAATCTGAATTTATTAATAATTTAAATAAAAATCAAATATATCTTACTGGATTATCAAAAATTTCAATTATAGAATCTAGTGTTGGTTTGGCAACAATAATTGTTTTTGTGGCAATATATTTGGGTATAATTTTCTTAATAGCAAGTAGTGCAATTTTAGCATTAAAACAATTGACAGAAAGTTCTGATAATAAAGAAAGATATGTGATTTTAAGGAAAATCGGAGCAGACGAAAAAATGATAAATATGGCATTATTCAAACAAATTGGGATATTTTTTATGATACCACTTATATTTGCGATTATTCATTCAATATTTGGAATACAATTTGGAATTGAAATGATGTCTGGACTAGCTAGTAGTAAAGATTTGCTTCCTTCTATTATAGCTACTGTTATAATAATAGGTGTAGTATATGGATTATATTTCTGGGCTACATATAATGGAAGTAAAAGAATTATAAAAAATATAGATTAATTCTATAACTAGAATACATCCTTTAAAAAAGTTATAGTATTAATATAAAGAGGGTGTCCTAAAATGAACTGTTACCTTAAAAGTGGACAGTTCACAATAGGAACCCTCTAATTATATATAAGCATTCACCCATCATTATATTATATTTTAATTTGGTTAACAGTAAAAAAACTCTATTGCCAAAATTGAAGAAGAGAGATAAAATATAATAGTATTAGTTTATAGATAGGAAGTGAAAAATTGAGGACAAAAAATAAATATATGCAAGAAGAAGAAATACCAAAATCGGTATTAAAAATGAAATTAGATAAAGAAAGAAGAGAAGAAAAAAATAAAAACATAAAAAAACGTGAAAGATTAAAAAAAGGTAAAAAGAAAAATAAAGTATTAAAGAAAGTTATCCTTTTTATAATTATTTTAACTTTAATAATTTTAGGAATTGTTTTAGCAATATCAGCACACACTTGGAGAGAACTTACACAAGATATGTTTTTAAATAAAAACTCAGAAGTTTTAGATTCTACAGGAAATACTATTGCTAAAATTGGTAGTGAACAAAATAAATTAGTTACTGATTTTGAAAACATTCCTAAAAATCTTGTCAATGCATATGTTGCAATAGAAGATGAAAGATTTTATTCACATCATGGAATTGATATAAAAAGAACTGGTGGAGCAATTTTATCGTATATTACACATTTTGGAAAATCTTCTTATGGAGGTAGTACAATTACTCAACAGTTGGTAAAGAATTTAACAGGAGATACAACAGATTCTATAACACGTAAAGTTAAAGAATGGTGGAAAGCATTTTTACTAGAAAGTTATTATTCTAAAGATGAAATTTTAGAAATGTATTTAAATGTAATTTATGTAGGGCCAAATCTTTATGGAGTTCAAACTGGTGCTAAATACTATTTCGATAAAGATATATCAGAATTGTCACTGGCTGAATGTGCATATATGGCTGGAATAAACAATTCTCCAAATTCATACAACCCATTTGGAGATGATGATAATAGTGAACTAATTTCAAATAGAACTATAACAGTTCTACAAAAAATGTTAGAATTGGGTTATATAAATGAAACAGAATATTCTAAGGCAGAGAAAGAAGTTAATGAAGGATTAGATTTTGATAAAGGAAAAATAAAAACAGAAAATTCTATATATTCTTATCATACAGATGCTTTAATATCTGAGATTATAGAAGATTTATCAGAAGATAAAAATATTTCAAAAGCTTTCGCAACAAATTATTTATATCTTTCTGGATTAACAATACAAAGTACACAAGATAGTGAGATCCAAGAAGAAGTAGAAAAAGAATTTTTAAAAAAGCAATATATACTTAATTCTTCAGATGGAGAATCAACATCACAGGCTGCAATGGTTGTTATGGATCATAAAACAGGAAGAGTATTAGCTTGTACAGGAGGTCTAGGAGAAAAGCAAGTGTTTAGGGGACTAAATAGGGCAACTCAAAGTCAAAGACAAACAGGTTCTGCTATAAAGCCTATAGCAGTTTTAGTTCCAGGAATCGATAAAAAGATTTTCACTGCATCAACTATATATAATGATGAAAAAACCACATTTGAAAACTCTTACTCTCCTGGAAATAATGATGGATATTTGGGGGAAATAACAGTAAGAAGAGCTTTGGAATCTTCACAAAATATACCATTTGTTGAAATGATGGAACAAATTACTCCAAATAGATCTATTTCATATTTAGAAGATATGGGAATTACTTCTCTTACTCCTGGAGATGCAAGTTTAACATTAGCTTTAGGAGGACTTGAAAATGGTATAACTCCATTAGAAATGGCAGGTGCATATGGTACAATTGCAAATGATGGTGAATATATAGAGCCAACTTTTTATGTTTCAATAACTAATAGTAGAGGAAAAGTAGTATTAAAAAAGAAGCAAAAAACAAAAATAGTATTTTCAGAGCAAGTAGCATATGTAATAAAAGAATTATTAACTGAGCCTGTAAATGGTAATAATGGAACAGCAACATATTGCTCTATATCTGGTATAGATGTTGCTGCTAAAACAGGTACAACAGACGAGAATTATGATAAATGGTTATGTGGATTTACTCCATATTATACTGCTGTAACATGGTTTGGTTTTGATCAAAATGAATCAATAAATTATAACAGACAAAATCCAGCTGGAATAATTTGGGCAAATGTTATGAGAAGAATTCATAATGGGCTAAATAATATAAGCTTTGTAAAACCTGGTTCAATAGATACAGAGTTAATATGTGCTGATACTGGTATGATAGCAAGAACAGATTGCCCACATACATATGAAGAATATTTCTTAAAAGGCACTGAGCCAGGGTTATGTTCTAAACATTCTGGAAGTAAGTTAACAAGAACAGATTCTAATAAAAATGACGAAGATTCCAATAAAGTATATGTTGATGATAATGACGAATTGGAATTAGATCCGGATGATGAAGTGGAAAATACTCAAAGAAATAATACAGTAGAAAATACAGAAGAAAATATTACTGAAAATACAGATAGCAATGAATCTAATAATATAGAAGATACAAATAATGATGGAGGAGAAAACAATATTATAGATTCTGATATAGAAGATCAAAACAACATATCACAAGGAAATGAGCAGAATAACTCTATAATACAAGAGCCAGATAATACTATTCCTTCAGATGAAAATATTACTGATACAAATACTTTACTAGATGAATAATTTTATGTGAAATATCTTTTCATTTATGTTATAATAAAAAACATGAGAAAGAATAAATTGGATAAAATATATAATTTAATAGAGAAAATAAAAAATATAATAAGATCCATTCCAAAAAGAATAAAAATATTTATTATAGTTGTATTAATTATAATAATCGCAATAATATCAATTTCAATAATAATAAAAGAAGAAAATAAGCAAAAATATGAATTATATAATGGTTCAAATATTTCAGAAGATAAATATCCTGGATATAAGGAATTAATTGATGATTTGCAGAAATCTCATCCAAATTGGACTTTTACATTATTTTATACAAAACTCGATTGGGAAGAGGTAATTGCAAATGAAGGGCACTCTGATGAAAGAATAACTCCTTTAAATTTAATTCCAGACTCTTCTAATTATCCAGAAGATTGGAGATGTGAAATTGATAAAGATAAAAGATTTGATAATGGAACATGGCTTTGTGCTTCAGATAAAGCAATAAAACATCAAATGGATCCAAGAAATATTTTAAATGAAGATAATATATTTCAATTTTTGGAATTAAAATATACAGAAGGAGCACAAACAATAGAGGGAATAAAGTCACTTACAGATGATTCTTTCTTGGCAGGGGATAGTATTGCAGGAGCATTAGTGGAAGCAGGAAAAAATGCTAATGTAGATGCATATTTTATCACATCCAGATTAATACAAGAGCAAGGGAGAAGCGGAACAGTTTTATCAAGAGGTTATGAATTTAATGATATTATAGTATATAATCCTTTTAATATAAAAGCAACTGGTAATTCATCAGAAGAAATTTTACAAAATGCAGCAGAATATGCATATGAGCAGAGTTGGAATACTATAGAAAAGGCTTTGATTGGAGGAGTGGATTTTGTTAGAACTAGTTATATTGATGTTGGCCAAAATACATTATATTTGCAAAAATTCGATGTTGTAAAACAAGAAGGAGAATTATATACACATCAATACATGCAAAATTTGTTGGCTCCTAAATCAGAAGCTAGTAATATGAAAGCTATATATGAAGCCTCTGGAACAGTAGATACAAATTTAAACTTTATTGTACCTTTATATGAAAATATGCCAGAAGAAATTTCTGAGTAGAATAAATTTTCTTTTTTAGCTACTATAGAAATAAATTATAATTTTAAAATAGGGGAAAATAATGAAAAATTTTAATTTGTTTGAAGATAGCAATAATATTAAACAAGCACCTCTAGCAAGTAGAATGAGGCCTTTAAACCTAGACGAAATAGTAGGACAACAGCATATTATTGGAAAAGATAAATTACTTTATAGAGCAATAAAAGCTGACAGATTAGAGTCTATAATACTATATGGACCACCTGGAACAGGAAAAACTACTATAGCACGTGTAATTGCTAATACAACAAATTCATATTTTTGCAAGCTAAATGCGACAAATGCAGGAATTAAAGATGTGGAAAAAGTTATAGAAGATGCTAAATTTAATTATGGAGCATATAGAAAGAAAACTATTTTATTTATAGATGAGATACATCGATTTAATAAAGGTCAACAGGACTATTTACTTCCTTATGTAGAAGATGGAGTTGTTACTTTAATTGGCGCAACTACTGAAAATCCATATTTTGAAGTAAATACTGCTTTACTTTCACGATGCAGAATATTTGAATTAAAACCTTTGGAAAAAGATGATTTAGTAAAAGTAATGGAAAGGGCTCTAGCAGATAAAGAAAGAGGTTTGGGTGAAGTAAATATAGTTATTGATGAGGAAGCTAAAGACTTTTTAGCAGATATGGCAAATGGAGATGCAAGAAGTGTTTTAAATGCATTGGAATTAGCATATCTAACAACAATACCTGCAAAAGATGGAATTTTGCATATTACACTTTCTATTGCAGAGGAGTGTATTCAGAAAAAAGCTATAAGATATGATACTAATGGAGATAATCATTATGATGCTATATCTGCTTTTATAGAATCAATGAAACACACTGATCCAGATGCTACTTTATATTATCTTGCCAGAATGTTAGTTGCTGGAGAAGATATAAAATATATTGCAAGAAGAATATGTGTATGTGCATCAGAAGATGTAGGATTGGCAAATTCACATGCATTAGAAGTTGCTACAACTGCAATGCTTGCAGTTGAAAGAGTGGGAATGCCAGAAGCAGCAAAAATTTTAGCTCATGCAGCTTTATATGTATGCTGTTCTCCAAAATCAAATACTGTATATGGTATTATTGAAGCAATGAAGGATGTGGAAAAGACAGGCAATATTCCTATTCCAACTTTTTTGCAGGATGCTAGTTATAAAAATGCTTATAAACTAGGCAGAGGAATCGGACTAGATGATATACATTCATTCAAAAATCACTATTCCGGAAAAAAGTGTATGCCACATGAATTAGGAGAAAAACATTACTTTAAATTATCTGGTACAGGTAATGAAAAGAAAATACAGGAATTTTTGGAATATTTGCAAAATGGAATAGATATTGATAAATATTAGAATGCTAATTATCTTTACATTGAATATAATTTTAAGGAGTGAAAAAGAAATGGAAAACCTTACACCAGCAATGTTGACAGATAAAGGTATATGTCCAACTTGTTATGATAAAGAGCATAATCATTGTATATATGGAGATAATAAAGATAAAATCCTATACGAAAGTGATTTGCTTGAGTGCTTTTTGATTAATAGCCCTAGAGCAGAAGGACATACAGTAATAAGTAGTAAGAAACATTACAAAGATATGATGGAGATACCAGATGATTTATGCAAAGAAATATTCGTATTTGCTAAAAAGGTAATGAACGTTATAAAAAAAAGTGTATTCTGCAGAAAGTGTGTATTTATGTACAATGTGTGATGGACCAATGAATCATTTTCATATTCAACTTATTCCAAGATATAGTTTTGAAAAACGAGGCTCAAAAAATTTTGTAAAGGAAAGAAGAGAATATAAAGAAGATATAGAAAAAATATTAAAAATAAGAGAATTATTAAAGAATTATGATTGATTGTAATTTTATTATTGTAACATAAGATAGTAATTTGTTTTATTGTGGATTTATCATTTCCTATATTTATAGTAGTCTATTTATATGTAAAAACTCAATAAAATATGCTAAATTTTCGTGAAATATTTACTAAAATACTACACAAATATAAAAAAATATGGTAAAATAATTTAGAAAAAATAAAAAAGGAGGAATTAACCATGTCAGGACATTCAAAATGGCATAATATACAAGCTAAAAAAGGGAAAGCAGATGCAGCAAGAGGAAAAATATTCACAAAATTAGGTAGAGAATTATTAATTGCAGTAAAGCAAGGAGGGCCTGATCCGGCTGGTAATTCCAAACTTAAAGATGTAATAGCAAAATGTAAGGCAAACAATATGCCAAATGATACAATAAAAAATGCAATTAAGAAGGCTTCTGGAGAAGGAAGTAATGAAAATTATGAAGAAATTACATATGAAGGATATGGTATCAATGGTGTTGCAGTTATTGTAGAGGCTAGTACGAACAATAAAAATAGAACAGCAGCAGATGTAAGACATGCATTTGATAGAGCTGGAGGAAATTTAGGAACACCGGGTTGTGTATCATATTTATTTTCTAAAAAAGGTGTTATAGTAATAGATAAGACTAATACCGATTTATCTGAAGATGATATGATGATGTTAGCATTAGACAGTGGGGCTGAAGATTTTGAGGCAAGTGATGAATGTTTCGAAATTACAACATCACCAGAAGATTTTTCTAAAGTAAGAGAAGCATTAGAAGAAAAAGGGTTAGAATTTATAGAGGCAGAAATTCAGATGGTTCCATCTACATATATAAAATTAGATGAAAAAGATGGAGAAAAAATGCAAAGATTAATAGATAATCTAGATGATTTAGATGATGTTATGAATGTTTATCACAACTGGGAAGAATAAAAATTATTAAATATAATAAAAAGCAGAGAATACTATTCTTTATGAAGTAAAATGATTCTCTGTTTTTTACAAAAGAGAGGAGAAAATATATGAAGAAAAAGAGTTTATTAATTACAATTATAGTATTACTTATTTTATTAATTTTAGCAGGAGGAGTTTTTGCATATATATATTTTGCTACAGATTTATTAAAAACAGATAAAGAATTATTTGCTAAATATGTAATGCAAATGGGAGATAAAGAAAATGGAATATTTCCTAATATGTTAGTAGATTATGGAAATAAAAAAATAAGTACTCCTTATGAAAATAATGGAACATTTAATGCAAATACAGATATATTATCAGATACATCTACAAATCAAAATAGTCTATTAATAGAGAGCTTACTAGATTATGGAAATAATACTAATATTTCTTTTAATGGAAAAGTAGATAGTAAAAATAAAAAAGTAGAAGAAGATATAACAATTAATTATACTGATACTGTAAATTTACCATTCAAATATAAGCAAGTTGGAGATGTATATGGTGTACAAGCAGATTTTATTTCACCAAGCTATATTGCAGTAGAAAATAATAATTTGCAGGACTTCTTTCAAAAAATGGGTGTAAGTGATATTAGTAGTATTCCTAATAAAATAGAAGCACAAGAATTACAGTCTTTAAAATTTACAGAAGAAGAATTAACACATATTAGTGAGCAATATATTAATCCAATGTTTGAAGGAATATCAGAAGATAAATTTTCATCAATACAAAATAATGATGGCTCTAATAGTTATGCACTAGATATTTCAAATGTAGAAATTAGAGATATAGTAGTAAAAATGTTACAAACATTGAGTAATGATACAATGATGATAAATAAAATAAATAATATAATATCAGAGATATATCAAACTGATTCTTATACAATAGGAGCTGAGGATATACAAGAATTAATAGATTCATTAAATGCAGAACAACTTAATGAAGTAAATGTAGAGATTGTAGTAACTCAAACTGATGGAATAACAAATAAACTAACTGTTGAAACAAGTGGAGTAAAAGTAGAATTTGATATACAAAAAACAAATGCTAATGTTGTATATACTATAAATATTATAGGAAACGATGTTGCAGAGATTACAACAAGAATGTCTTATGCAGGTTTAAATTCTAATACTGTAACTGAGACAATTAATATGACAATAAATATACCGGAAAATGTAAATGTTACATATACATTAAATAATACAGTTAATTTTGTAAACACAATTGAAATAGCAGAATTTGATACAAATACAGCAATACTTAATAACTATTCTGCAGAACAAATACAACCATTTTTAATGCAAGTATTTACAATGATTGCTCAAACAAATATTAATCAAATGTCACAAATAGGATTTTCACAAGAGTTTATGAATCCAATGTTTATGTGGGTAGTTTGGCCATCATTGGTTCAGACATCAGGGATAGTTGATAGAGCACAAGATGCAATAGGAGAAGATATTCAAAGAGAAGAAGTGGAAGCAAACAACTCCATATTTACAAGTTATGAGGGACAAATAAGTGGAAGTGGTGCAAAATCACTTTGTCAAACAGTTAATACTCATAACTTAACTAGTGAAGATACACAAAAAGTTAATGTGAAATTGGGCGAGGCTGCAACAGCCACATCATTTGTAACTAACATAAATGATATTAATCAAATTCAAAATAGTATTCAATCAGCAGGTACATATAATGTGACATTATCATATGATAGTGCAACAGGATATGTTTGTGAAATTGGAATTGTAGATGCTACGGCAATTGTTGATTATGATTCACCAGTAGGAGAAACTAATACAAATTCTGTTAGTTAAAAATTAAATTTAATAGATTAGAACGAATTTTAAAATAATAGTTCTAAAATAAAAAATACAGCATATATATTTAATATATGTTGTATTTATTTTTTTGGGAGAAAACAAATGAAAAATAACATTGAAGAGGTTTTGGAATATTTTCCATCAGAAATAAAAATTAAAATAAATAATAATATTTCTAAAAATTTAGAAGAAATAAGATTAAGGACTAACAGAAATATTTTTTTAAAAATAGGACAAGTTGAATATGAAATAGAACATGAAGTAAGTACTAAAGAAATTTTAGAAATATTGCAACGAATTTGTGATAATTCAATTTATACATATCAGAGTCAAATTTGTAATGGATACATAACAATAAAAGGGCGGCCATCGTGTGGGAATTACAGGAAATGTAGTTATAAAAGATGGACAAGTAATTAATATTTCACATATATATAGTTTGAATTTTAGAATTGCTAAAGAAATAATAGGGTGTAGCGAAAAAATTCTACCATATATTTTAAATTTAAATGAAAATACTATATATAATACTATAATTTTATCTCCACCGGGAAGAGGTAAAACTACTTTACTTAGAGATACTATACGAAGTATAAGCAATGGTTTGCAGGAATATAAATTTGCAGGAATAAATGTAGGGGTAGTAGATGAAAGAGCTGAAATTGCAGCAATGTATAAAGGAATACCTCAAAACGATTTAGGAAAGAGAACAGATATTTTAGATAGTATATCTAAAGATGTTGGAATGAAAATGCTAGTTAGATCAATGAATCCAAAAGTAGTAGCAGCAGATGAAATAGGAACTAAAGAGGATGTAGATGCTATAAATTATGCAGTTACTTCTGGAGTAAAAGGATTATTTACTGCTCATGGATCGAATTTAAATGATATTATGTTAAATCCAATTTTAAATAAATTATATGAGCTTGGAATTATAGAAAAAATAATATTAATTGATAATAACAGAAATACAAATTTAATTTTTGATAAATATAAATAAAAAGTATTATATAAAAGGAGGTATTTATGTTTTTTATAAAAGTCTTTATTTTATTATTAATTTTCTTAAGCAGTTTGAGGGCTGGAAAAATAATTGCAAAAAAATATTCAAATAGAGTGGATGAATTAAAAGAGATGAAAAATGCTTTGAATATGTTCCTTACTAAAATTAAATTTACATATGAATCTGTTCCTACAAGTTTTTATGAAATAGGTAACAATATAAATGGAAATATAGGAAAAATATTTAGGATATCTTCTGAACAAATGAAAGAAAAATCTGCTGGAGAAGCATGGGAGGAAACTGTAGATAAAATAGAAACTAATTTAAAGGAGGAAGATAAATCAATAATAAAAAAATTGGGAAGAATGCTTGGAAAAACAGATTTAGAAGGACAAGTAAGTGAAATAAAATTAGTACAGGAGTTTTTGAGTACTCAAATTGATGTGGCTGAAAAGGAAAAACAAAAAAATGAAAAATTATATAAAACCTTAGGTGGAATAGTAGGACTTGCAATAGTAATTATATTAGTTTAGAAAGGATGTTAAATATGCAGATTGATTTATTATTTAAAATTGCTGCAATTGGAATTCTTGTAGCTGTTCTACATCAGGTCTTGGTTAGGGCAGGAAGAGAAGACCAAGCAATGATGACAACTTTAGCAGGATTAGTTATAGTGCTTACATTAGTTATAAAAGAAATTAGCACATTATTTGATTCAGTAAGAACAATGTTTGGATTATAAGAAAGGAACTGCGATGGATATTATAAAAATAATAGGTATTGGATTAATAGCTTTAATAATTATTATAATAGTACGACAATATAAACCAGAGTTTACATTATACGTTTCTCTTTTAGCAGGTGCAATAATTTTACTATTTTTAATGGATAAAATTGGAGGTATAGTTGATTTATTAACAACTTTATCTAATAAAACAGCAATAAACAATGAATTTCTAACTCTTTTAATAAAAATAACTGGAATAGCCTTTTTAACAGAATTTGCTGTAAGTATATGTAAAGATACTGGAGAAAGCGCAATAGCAAGTAAAATTGATATGGGGGGAAAAGTAATTATAGTTTCAATGTCAATTCCTATTATATCTAGTTTATTAGAAACTGTTATTGAAATTCTGCCCTAAGAAAGGGAAATAAATGAAAAAAATTATTTTATTTACAATATTTTTTATTCTGATTATTCCTAATTGTATACTTGCTAGTGATGAAATATCTACTGATGATATTATGAATTCACAACAAGAAAGTCTAGATATTAATTCATTTGTAAAAGAAGCAGATAAATATACTAAAGATGTTTATGAAGATATAGATATGGGAGAATTATTTTCTTCAGCTATAACTGGAAATATTGATAATGAAAGTATTATAAAAAGTTTAATAAGAGCATTACGGAGGAGAAGTATTTGATGCAATAACCGTAATAGTAAGTATTTTAGTAATAATAGTAATACATAGTATATTGAAAAATTTAAGTGAAGGTTTAGAAAATAAAGGAATTGCCCAAATTACATATTATGTACAATACATATTAATTGTTACTCTAATCATGACAAATTTTGTACAGATATTAGATGTTGTAAAAGAATCTATACAAAGTTTAGTAGGATTTATGAATTCACTAATACCAATTATGGTTACTTTAATGATTACAACAGGAAGTATTGTGTCTGCTAATCTAATACAGCCTATATTATTATTTTTAATTACATTTATGGGTAACTTTATTATTGGGGTTATAATACCACTTGTATTAGTATCAACAGCATTAGGAGTAGTTTCCAAAATATCTGATAGAATTCAAATAGATAAATTATCAAAATTTTTTAAAACTAGTGTAGTTTGGATACTTGGAGTAACTCTTACACTCTTTGTTGGGATAGTTTCTATAGAAGGAACATTAAGTAGTAGTGTAGATGGAATAACTGCTAAAACAGCCAAAGCGGCAGTATCGAGTTTTATTCCTGTAGTTGGAAAAATATTAGGTGATGCTGTAGATACAGTTATTGGTTGCAGTTCAATTCTAAAAAATGCTACAGGAATTGTAGGAATTATTATCTTAATTGGAATTGCTATATTACCTATTATAAAACTAGCTGTATTAATGGGAGTATATTATCTGTGTGCGGCATTATGCCAACCTATTGCAGATGATAAAATTATAAAATTACTAGATCAGATGGGAGATACTTTTAAAACTCTTTTAGCAATAATGTGTAGTATATCTGTTATGTTCATTATAGGGACAACTTTAGTTATAAAAATTTCTAATAGTGGAATGATGTATAGATAAAAATTAAGGAGGCGATACTTATTGATTGGATAAGTGATTGGGCAGGAGGGATAATAGTTGCAGTAATTATAGGGACTATAATAGAAATGATTCTACCAGAAGGAAATAGTAAAAAATATATAAAAGTTGTAATAGGAATATATGTACTTTTTACAATAGTGTCTCCAGTAATAACTAAATTTACAGGGAAAACTATAGAAGTATCTGATGTATTAGAAATAGATAAATATGTAGAAGAAGCACAAAAATCTACTAAAATACAAAATGAAATTGAAAATAACAACCAAGGCAGTATAATGAGTATGTATATAACTGGATTAAAAGATGATATGAAAGCTAAGATTGAGGGAAAAGGTTATATAGTAAATAATATAGATATTAAAATATTAGATAATGAAAACTATACTATAGAATCTGTTGTTGTTGATGCAGAGAAGAAAGAAGAAAATGATGATAATAAAAACGAAGTAGTCGAAGAAAATACTATCGATAAAATTGAAGAAATTGAAAAAGTGGAAGTAAAAATAGAAAATAGTAGTGAAAAAAAGGAAAATACAGAAGAAAAGAAAAATGCTTTATCTAACAGTGAAAAAAATGATTTAAAAGATTATTTAAGTGGTATTTATGAAGTAAATAAAGACAGTATAACTATAAATTAATAGAAGGTTATAGGATAACCTTTAAAACCTAAATATATAAAAAAGGAGAAAAATATGATTAAAGAAAAATTGAAGAATATTTTTCAGAAAAAAGAGGAGGATGGAAATAATAAGAAAAAAATAGAAAATTTAGTAGTATTTTTAGTCATATTAATTATAACATTAATAGTTATAAATGTTATTTGGAATGGAGATAAAAAGGAAGATAAAGATAAAACTACAGATTCAAACAAAAGATTAGCAGATACTAGTATTCAAAATAATAATGATAATAGCCTAGCAAGTGAAAAAACAGAAACTAATTTGACAAACGATTTAGAAGAAATTTTATCTAATATAAATGGTGTGGGAAAAGTAAAAGTTATGATTACATATTCGGAGACAAGCTCTATAGTTCCTGTATATAATGAAGAAAGTACAATGGAAAATACAGAAGAAACAGACAGTGAGGGAGGAACAAGAAAAGTAAGTCAAACTGATACTAGAAAAGAAGTTATTTATGAAGAAAATGATGGAAATAAAACATTAATTACTCAAAGCGTAATAAGTCCTAAGATTGAAGGAGCAATAATTACTGCTGAAGGTGCAATTAATCCAACTGTAAAAACAAACATAATACAAGCAGTTAGTGCTGTAACAGGACTTGCTACACATAAGGTGCAAGTGTTTGAAATGAGTAACTAATAAAAGTATATAAATAGAGAGGAGAATTCTTTATGAAAACTATTAAAAAAAATCAAATTATAGTTTTTGTTATAGGTTTGATGCTTATAACAGCAGGATATTTGAATTTTACAAATACATATGATCAAAATAGTATTGAAGCTGGTGCTTTACTAGACTCTGAAGAAATGGCAAGTATAGGTGATGCTAAATTAGTAAGTGCTAATGTTATAGATAATAATATAGCAGAAAATAATGAAATAATAGAAGAAGTAATAGAAAATGAAAATGTAAATCAAATAGAAAATGAGATTTCAGAAAATACAATAGAGAATGAAGTAATATATACTAGTAGCCAAAACATAGATGAATATTTTACTACATCTAAATTAGAAAGAAATACAATGTATTCTCAAAAAATAGAAACATATCAGGATATATTAAGTAATAATAATGTAAGTGATGCTCAAAAGAAGATTGCACAAGAAGAAATCGCCAAAGCTAATAAAGAACAAAATGCTATAATGATAGCAGAAAATTTGATAAAAACAAAGGGAATAGATGATTTAATTATTTTTGTAAATGGAGAAAGCATAAATGTTATTGTTAAAGGAGATGATTTGGAAAAAGACGAAATAGCGCAAATACAAAATATTGTTACTAGAGAATTGGAAGCGGATATTGCAAATGTTCATATTATGAATAAAAAATAGAAGCCAATAAATAAAAAAATTATAACATTTTTGTTGTAATTTTTTTATTTATTGGTATAATATTATAGGAAGTTTTATGTTATAGAAAGGAAGAGATGATATGTTGAAGAAAGTAGCTATTTTGGCGAATGGTGGAGATGTTTCGGGATTTAATGCCGTTATTAGGGCAATAATAAAAACTTGTGAAAACAATGGTGTAGAATGTTATGGTTTTATAGATGGATTTAGAGGATTATTAAAAAATGATATTGTAAGATTAGCAACAAGTTCAGATGGAAATGCTGTAGGAATATTACCTAAAGGCGGATCTATAATTGGATCATCAACAAATGCTAATGTTTTCAATTTTCCAGTAGAAGAAAATGGAGAAATTGTATATAAAGATTTATCAGATATTTGTGTAGAAAATATAAAGAAAGATGGTATAGAATGCTTATTTACACTTGGAGGAGATGGTACTCAAAAATCTGCAAGAGACTTATCTTTAAAAGGAATTAATGTTATTGGTGTTCCTAAAACAATAGATAATGATGTTGCATGTACAGAAATTACATTTGGATATAATACTGCTGTATCAGTTGCTACAGAAGCATTAGATAGACTTCATTCTACAGGAGAAACACATCATCGTATAATGGTACTTGAAGTTATGGGAAGATATGCAGGTTGGATAGCATTAGAATCTGCAATTGCTGGAGGAGCAGATGTTGCTCTAATTCCAGAAATACCTTATGATATAAATTGTGCAGCAAGAAAGATAATGAGAAGACAAGAAAGAGGTAAACATTTTAGTATTGTTGTTGTGGCAGAAGGAGCTAGACCAAAAGGTGGAGAAATGTTTATAAAAAATAAAAGGAATAATGGTAGTGGTGTTGACAATACAAAACTAGGAGGAATTGGAGAACAAGTAGCAAAACAATTAGAAGAATTAACTGGTTTAGAAGCAAGATGTACAGTTTTAGGATATATGCAAAGAGGAGGCTCACCTTCAGCATTTGATAGAGTACTTTCTACAAAATATGGATCTAGAGCAATGGAATATGCTTTAGAGGGAAAATTTAATATATTAACTGTAATAAAAAATGGTAAACTAGATTGTGTTCCACTAGAAGACGTAGTAGGTAATAATAAAAAAATAGGAGCAGTATCTGGTAATACACCAGAAAGTAATTTGAAAAAAGTAACAATGGATGATGAACTTGTAAGAACTGCAAGAGCTATAGGAATTAATTTGGGAGATTAATAATTTTACTATTACTTTTTCCAATAGATAATCTTATTAGTTAAATACAAAAATCAACTGGAAGGAGATAAAATTGATGATAGACTATAAGAAATTTATATCTGAAAAAATAAAAGAAGTAACTAATATTGAAACAATAGAAGATTTTATAGAAATTCCTGCAAATAAAGAAATGGGAGATTATTCTCTCCCATGCTTTAAACTTGCAAAAGAATTAAAAAAATCTCCACAAATGATAGCAAATGATATTAAAGAACAATTAAATATAGATGGCGAAATTATACAAAAAGTAGAAGAAAAAAATGGTTATTTAAACTTTTTTATAAATTCAGAATCTCTTATAAAAACTGTTTTAGAAGAAATTTCAGAAAAGAAAGAAGAATTTGGAGAAAGTAAAATAGGTGCTGGAAAAACAGTAGTTATAGATTATTCAGCTCCTAATATTGCAAAACCATTTCATATAGGGCATTTACGTTCTACTGTAATTGGAGGTTCTTTATATAAAATATATGAAGCATTAGGTTATAAAGTAATAGGAATTAATCATTTAGGAGATTATGGAACTCAATTTGGAAAGCTAATAGAAGGCTATAAAAGATGGGGACAAGAGTATAATATAGAAGAAGATCCAATAAATGAATTAACTAAAATTTATGTACGTATAAATGATTTATGTAAAGAAGATGATTCTGTTCTTGAGGAATGTAGAAATAATTTCAAAAAATTAGAAGATGGAGATGAATATTGTACAAACTTATGGAAAAAATTTAGAGAATTAAGTTTAAAAGAATTTCAAAGAATTTATGATCTTTTAGATGTACATTTTGATTCTTTAAATGGAGAAGCTTTTTATTCTGACAAAATGCAAGAAATAGTAGATATATTACAAAATAGTGGAAAGTTAGAAGAATCTGAGGGCGCTAAAGTTATTAAATTAGATGAAAAGCAAATGCCACCATGCTTAATAATTAAATCTAATGGATCTACTACATATGCGACACGTGATTTAGCGGCCATATTATATAGAGCAAGAACATATGATTTTGATAAAGCTTTATATGTAACATCTTATGAACAAATTTTACATTTTAAACAAGTATTTGAAGTTGCTAAATTATTAGGATTAGATGAAAAATATACTGATAATTTGACACATGTTCCATTTGGAATGGTTCAGTTATCAACTGGAAAAATGTCTACTAGAGAAGGAAATATAATAAAATTAGAAGATTTATTAAGTGAAGCAATTTCAAGAGCAAGTCAAATAATAGAAGAAAAAAATCCTCATTTACAAGATAAAGAAGAGATAGCTAAAAAAGTAGGCATTGGTGCAGTAATATTTAATGATTTATATAATAGTAGAATTAAGGATGAAATATTTGATTGGGATACAATGCTAAATTTCAACGGAGAAACAGGCCCTTATCTACAATATACATATGTACGTACCAATAGTATTTTAGAGAAAGCTAAATATATACCTACTGTAAATACAATAAATTATAATTTACTAAGTGATGAGACTTCAATAAATCTAATAAAAGCTATATATGAATTTTCTAATATTATAAAACTTGCAGCTTCTAAAAATGAACCATATATTATATCAAGGTACTTAATTGATGTTGCACAATTATTTAGCACATTTTATAATGCAAATAAAATAATTGATGAAAATACAGAAATAAAGGAAGCTAGAGTATATTTAACATATTGTACAAATATAGTACTAAAAAAAGGAGCTAGTCTTTTAGGAATTAAAATGCCAGAAAGAATGTAAAATTTTTAAGATTATATTTGAACTAATATAAGCATATTAATTATATTGGAGGAAAAATATTGAATATAGAAGAAACTACATCAAAAAACGAAGAAAAAGATATTACAAGTAAAAATAGTAAAAAGAAATTTACATTAATACAAATATTAGCTTATTTTATTATATATAGTGTAATAGGATTTATAATTGAAACTATTTTTGGGCTTTTAACTAAAGGAGTTTTAGAAAGTAGAAAAAGTTTTCTATATGGTCCATTTTGTGGAATATATGGTATTGGAGCAGTAGTAATGATTGTAGGATTACAACATTTTAAAAAGAATAACTACACATTATTTGTACGGTGGATTTATAATAGGTTCAGTTATCGAATATGTAATAAGTTTAATAGGTGAATGGATTTTTAATATAAAATGGTGGGATTATTCAGATATGCCATTTAATATTAATGGTAGAATTTGTATATGGTTTTCAATATTTTGGGGATTGCTTGCAATTTATTTAATGACACATATAAATCCTAAAGTAGATAGACTTATAGATAAAATTCCAAAGAAAATATTAAAAAATACAACTATTATATTAACAATATTTATATTTTTAGATTTTTTACTCACTTGCTTTGCTTTAAAGATGTTTTATGTAAGATTAGTGAATAATTACGATTTAGACATAAAAGGTGTTGATAAATATATTGAAACATATAATCAAATGTATGAAAATCCTAAGATAAAAAAATTTGTAGATACTCATTTTTCAGATGAAAAAATGTTAAAAACATTTCCAAATATAAAAGTTACTAAAAAAGATGGTACAATAATTTGGATATGTGATATATTAAAGGATATTCAACCTTATTATATTAGAATATTTACACCAAAGATTAGATAAAATATATTTTAATGGAGGTTTTATAATGAGAAAATATTTTGGGACAGATGGAATTAGAAGAATAGCCAATACTGAACTAACACCTAATTTGGTATATAAAGTGGCTAAAGCTGGAGCTTATGTACTTTCAAAACACACAAATCATACACCAACTATATTAATAGGAAGAGATACACGTATATCTGGAACATTAATAGAAAGTGCAATGGTAGCTGGATTTTTAAGCTACGGAGCCAATGTTAAAATTTTAGGAGTAATGCCAACTCCAGGAGTAGCGTATTTAACCAAAAAAATAAAAGCAGATGCTAGTGTAGTAATTTCTGCTTCACATAATACATACGAATTTAATGGGGTAAAATATTTTAGTAATAAAGGTATGAAAATACCAGATGAATTAGAAGAAGAAATAGAAAATATTATGGATTCTGGAAAACTAGATGATTTTACAGCTATAAATGATAAAATTGGAGTTTCAGAAATAAGAACTGATTTAATTGATGAATATATATATTTCTTTAGAAAGAATTTTGAAGAAGATTTTGAAAATATTAATATGCCAGAAGATTTTGTTGTGGCAATAGATACCGCAAATGGAGCAACTTCAGTTGTGGCAGAAAAAGTATTTAGTGCTTTAGGAATAAAACATTATATAATGAACAATACTCCAAATGGAACAAATATAAATGAAAATTGTGGATCAACTCATTTAGATGTTTTAAAAAAATATGTTGTTGAAAACAAATGTAACCTAGGTATTGCATATGATGGAGATGGAGATAGATGCCTAGCAGTAGACGAGAATGGAAATGAACTTGATGGAGATATAATACTAGCTATTATTTCTAACTATATGAAAGAAAAGGGAATATTAAAAAAAGATACTTTAGTTGCTACAGTAATGAGTAATCTTGGATTGAAAAAATATGCAGAACAAAATAACATAAATTTTGAAGAAACTAAAGTAGGAGATAGATATGTACTTGAAAAAATGTTAAAGG
Source organism: uncultured Clostridia bacterium (assembly GCA_904420285.1). Lineage (GTDB taxonomy): Bacteria > Bacillota > Clostridia > TANB77 > CAG-508 > CALXVA01. Next base: position 61,377 of record CAJFUM010000024.1, read on the forward strand.
AAGGATATAATCTTGGTGGAGAGCAATCTGGACATATTATTATGTTAGATTATAACCCTACAGGGGATGGAATTTTAACTTCATTGATGCTTACTAAAATTATTTTAGAAAAAAATATACCAATCTCAAAATTATGTGATATAATACATGTATACCCACAAGTTTTAGTAAATGCGAAAGTAGACGCAAACAAGAAATATGATTATGATAAAGATGAAGAAATAAAACAAGAAATAGAAAATCTAGAAAAAGAATTTTCTGGAAATGGAAGAATTTTAATTAGACCTTCAGGTACAGAACCATTAGTTAGGGTTATGATTGAAGGAGCAGATAAAGACTATTTACAAACTAAAGCAGAAAACCTTGCAAAATTAATTGAAAAAAAATTAAATTAATATATAGGAGGAATAGAAAATGCCAATGATAAACTTTACTAATCCATTAACTTTATTAATAGCAACATTATTATTTGTACTTGTATTAATATTATCTAAAGAAACAAAGAAAAGTTTTATAATAGCAATATTACTTTTCGCATTTGTAGCACTTTTAGTAATTCATACAATTATGCTTACAACAGGTGAAAGTATAACAGCAGAGATTAGATCAAGCTTTATATTTACAATGGTATTTGATTTAATATTTGTATTAGTATCTTTTATAGGCTATTTATGGATAGATGATATTGAGGCAAAATTCAAAAAGAAAAAAAGCATTGATAATAGTTTAGATTGGTTTTGGAGCAAAATTTAGAGTATAGCAAAGTAATTTTTACTTTGCTATATATTAAATAAGGAGGAAAGAATAAGAATGAATAAAAATATATTAATAGGTGGAGCATGGCCTTATGCTAATAGTGATTTACATTTAGGGCATATTGCAGGATTAATAGCAGGAGATATTTTGGCAAGATATTTTAGACTTAATGGTGATAGAGTTATGTTTGTATCTGGAACAGATTGCCATGGTACACCTATAACGGAAAGAGCTAAAAAAGAAAAAAGAACTCCAAAAGAAATTGCAGATTATTATCATAATAGAGATAAAGAAACTTTAGAAAAATTTGGTTTTTCATATGATTTATATACTAATACTGATACAGATTTTCACAAAGAAAAAGTAATGGAAATGTTTAAAGAAATATATGATAATGGATATATATATGAAAAAATAGAACCACAACCTTTTTGCGAAAAATGTGGCAAATTTTTGTCTGATAGAGAAATACAAATAATTTGCCCAAAATGTGGACAAGAAACTAAAGCTGAGCAATGTGATAATTGTGGATATGTACCAACTATTGAAGAAATGAAAGACGGAGTTTGTTTAGAATGTGGTTCAAAAACAATATTAAAAGATAACAAAAATTTATATTTAAAATTATCAGCATTTCAAAAAGATATTGAAAATTATGTAGTAGAAAACAATAAACTTTGGAGAATAAATGCTAAGAATGAAACTGAAAAATATTTAAAACAAGGTTTAGTAGATAGAGCGGTAACCAGAGATTTGGATTGGGGTGTAGATATACCAGTTGAAGGTTATGAAAACAAAAAGATGTATGTTTGGATTGAAGCTGTTTTAGGATATATAACAGCAACAATGAAAAAATCAGAAGAATTAAATATAGACTGGGAAGAATTTTGGAAAGAAGAATATAATCCAACAATATACATGGTACATGGAAAAGATAATATTGTATTTCATAGTATAATTTTTAATGCTCTACTATTGGCAATGCAAAAAGATTATCATTTAGTTAACACTATAGTTTCATCAGAATATTTAAATATAAATGATGAAAAAATTTCAAAAAGTAAAGGAAATGGTGTTCCTGCAATAGAATTAGTAGAAAAGTACGGGGTAGATCCATTAAGATTCCACTTAATAAATAATGGGCCAGAAAAGAAAGACTCTAATTTTACAATAGAATCTTTAATAGCTACAAATAATGGAGAATTATCTAATAAACTTGGAAACTTGGTAAATAGAACATTAAAATTCAAAGAATTAGAAGAAGTTCCAAATGGAAAATTGGATGAAAATATAAAAAATAAAATAGAAGAAACATATAAAAAAATTGGAGAAAATATAGAAAAATTGGAATTTAAAGAAGCATCAAATATTGCAATGGAACTTGTTGAAATAGCAAATAAATATTATGATGACCAAAAACCTTGGATACAAAAGAAAGAAAATATAGATGAGTTTAATAATACAATATATACTTGTTCAGTAATAATTGCCAACTTGTCTAATATATTTGAACCTTTTATGCCAAATGCATGCGAGAAAATACGTAAATATTTGAAAATAGAAAATAAATCTTGGAATTTTATAGAGCCAAAAGTAGGTACTAAATTAGAAGATATAGAACCTTTATTTGTTAGAATATAAAGATATAAAAGGTAGGAGGTATTAAATGAAATATTTCGTAGTATCTGATATACATGGGTCTGGGTATTATGCAGAAAAAATAGAAGAAATAATAAAAAAAGAAGAACCAAATAAAATTATATTACTTGGTGATTTATATTACCATGGACCTAGAAACTCTATACCAGATCAATATGAACCACAAAAAGTAGCTAGAATATTGAATTCATTTAAAGATGAAATTTTAGCTGTAAGAGGAAATTGTGATGCAGAAGTAGATCAGATGATATCTGAATTTAAAATAGAAGAAAATTTAAGATTAAAAATAGGGGATAAAAAATTCTTTTTTACTCATGGACACAAATATAACATTGATTTTTGGCCCAATGAAGAATTTGATGTACTTGTATATGGACATTTTCATACTGGATTTATTAAAGAAAAAGAAGGAAAGATTTTTGCTAATAGTGGGTCTATTACATTACCTAAAAATAATACTCCAAACAGCTATTTAATTATAGATGAGAATAATATTGTTTTAAAAGATATAGATGGGAATACAATTAAATTAGAAGGAATTAAAAATAATTGTTTATGAAGGAAGTTATATATGTTGGAAATAAGACAGGAAAATAAAAAAGATTATGAAGAAGTATATAATGTTATAAAAAAAGCTTTTGAAACAGCTGAACATAGTGATGGAAATGAACATGATTTAGTAGTAGCATTAAGAAACAGTGATTCCTTTATTCCAGAATTATCATTAGTTGCAGTTAAAGAAGGAAAAATTGTTGGTCATATTTTGTTCTCGAAAATAAAAATAGGTAGAGTTGAAGAAGTTGGATTAGCTCCTATTGCAGTTTTACTAGAATTTCAAAGGCAGGGAGTTGGAAGTAAGCTAATAGAAGAAGGACATAAGATAGCAAAAAAATTAGGATATCATTATTCTATTGTATTAGGAAATGAAAAATATTATTCGAAATTTGGCTACCTTCCTGCAATACAATATGGAATAATAGCTCCATTCGATGTTCCAAGTAATAATTTTATGGCTTTAAAATTAAACGAAGCAAAAGAAGAGATAAAAGGTATAGTTATATACGTAAAAGAGTTTGGGATTGAAAAAAATATATAGTAAAGATAAATAAAATAATTTCTATAAAGTAACCATACCAATACATAATTCATAAAATATAAAAAAAGAAGATTCATAAACTAGTAGAGTTTGAAAGGAGTTATATTTATGGATTATGAAATAATGATGAATGGGAATGTAAGAATAGGGCAGAGAGCTCCAGAATTTGAAGCCATTACTACAATTGGAAACATATCATTAAATGATTATAAAGGAAAATGGGTAGTATTATTCTCACACCCAGGAGATTTTACCCCCGTTTAATCTCACAATTTGGGGAAATATGAAAACGCTTGATATTGCTTAAATTTTTCGGTATCGATAAGTTAATCTAATTTTATATTTAAAGGGCACAGAATCGATTGTGGAGCAATTGGTTAGAAAGAAAAAGGAGTATTGAA